>NZ_DASSCY010000202.1:0-4349 GCF_035697385.1 Mycobacterium sp.
GTCCGCAAGACACGGGCCATGCGCGAAAAAACGCGAGTTAGCGCTCTATCCGGAGTTAGCGCTCGATGCGGATTGCGGGGTCAAAGGGGCTGCCTGTGCCGCGCGGTGGATCGCGTCGATCAACACCGAGGTTGGTGAGTCTTTCGTGACGCACGCATCGACGCCGCTTGCCGCGGACTCGATGCATGCATCGCCGTCCAGCGTATAGAGCACGATGCCGACCTGTGTTCCCTCACTTCGCAGCGTCTCAGCGACCTGCAGTCCTTTGAGGTCGGGCATGTCTGAGTCGACGACGAGCACGTCCGGTCGGGTCGCATGCACGACGCGCAGCGCGTCGTGACCGTCCTTTGCAACGCCGACGACGACCAAGCCGAGCTCGGCATTGAGCAGATAGCGGAGGTTCTCGCGGATCGATGGATGGTCGTCGGCCACGACGACCCGGAGCGTGCGGGCCGGCACGTCGGACATCGTCGAAGCATAGACCGATTTGATAGGACTGAACCGGCATGGCGGCCGACTGACCAAGCGTGCCCATTCTCGTCGCGGCAATGACACGGCTATCAGCGTCGTCCGTCCTAACCTTGTGATGTGGTGCCGATGAGAAATGCTGTCGCCGCGGTCGCCCTGGCGGTGGTCGTTACCGCGGTCGTGACGGCCGTGGCCACTCTCGGGCTGACCGGGTATTTCCAGCCCGTCGCGCGGCCCAGCCCCAGCCCCAGTCCCACTTCGACCGCCACGGCGTCACCGACGCCGACGGCGTCTGCCTCGCCGTCACCAACCCTTTCGCCCACTCCGAGTCCGACGATCGCCCCGACTCCACCACCGCAGCAAACGCGCACGCCGAGACCGGATCCGACCACCAACATCGCCGGTCAACAGCTCATCCCCTACTACTTCCAGGCGCGTCAGCAGTTCTCGATGTTTCCGCCAACGCCCCAGATCGATTTCGACATGGCGGCGGACAGGGACGGGGACGCGTTCTTCCGTGGATTGACGAACGTCGGGCAGCCGATCTTCACGGTCCGAGAGGACTTCGTCATGACGCCGAGGACGGCGTTCCACGAGATCGGGCACGCCTACGAGGCGCTCCTGCAACGCAAAGACGCCAGCGTCGATTGGCGCGCCAGGTACTGGGCCTTCCGCGGCTTCCCGGGAACGTGGCAGACGGCGGCAGCGGAGGCTGCGACGAAGACCGGCATGGCTCAGTGGATCAGTCAGCCGCAGGAGTCATGGGCGGAAGCGTTCAGCATCGCCTTCATCGGCAGCGGTCAGGAGAAGACTCTCGACTACGGCAGGACCATCAATCCGGCCGCGATGAAGGCGTTCTTTCTCTCGCTGCCGAATCCCTAGTGGAGTCTGTGTCTCCTCCGGATGGGGGATGCGCCGTGGGCTGGCATGAGAGACAAACATGGCATGGGCGGTCGGGACTTCGCGCTGGGGGACGGTTCTGCTGTGCTCGTTGAGTTCGTCTGCATGGCCAAGCACGAGGCGGACCCAGTGAACGCCGACGGTCACACTCTCGCTCTCCGCGGCCAATTGAACGCGTACTGCGCCCGCGGCGCCGATGAGAACCATGCCTGGGTCCGCGTGCCCCCGACACCGCTCGGTGAGATCACCACCGGGGTCATGGAAGAGCGCCCGCCGGAGCCTGCGCGTCCACGACATCGCGTGGCTCAACCGAGCTAACGACCCGCTGCCCTAGTTGGCTCGGGACGCGACCTTGTCGGTGGGTGGCCGCCGGATCGCGGTCATGAGTGCGTCAATCGACTCATCGTCGAGCACCTGATGCTTGTCCGGGCCACCCACGATCGGCTCGCCAATGAGGTCACGCACCGTGTAGAGGACGACACGAATCTCGATGCCGGCGAACTCAAGGTGGGCGGCAACCTTTAAGCCATCAAGTTCGGAGATGTCCTGAGCCAAGACGAGCACGTCTGGCTCCAGTTGGTGCACCAGCAGTAGCGCGGCCGTGCCGGTGGAACAGGTGCCCACAACTTCGAGATCTGCTTCAGTGTTTACGCGCGTGCGCAGCTCTGCGCGAACGAACGGTCGGTTGTCGGCAACGACCACGCGCAGCCGGCGTGCCTGCGTTCCCACCACGCGAATAACGGCACGGCAACTGGCCCCGTCAGGCGGAAGAAGTAAGGCCTACCTCGTCTGAAACAGCCATGCAACATGGTTTCGGCCGTTCGGGTGAGGCACTTCCCGAATGACCGCGGTGCAATGCGGAGTGTCGCGGGGTCGCGGCGACAGGTGGGTTGGCCGCGGCCCCGTGTTCTTGCGACACCGCATCAGGTGCTGAGCCGACCCCGGGTCTCGAACCCGGAACCTGCGGTTTACAAAACCGCTGCTCTGCCAATTGAGCTAGGTCGGCGCGATCAGGTCAATGCTACCGATTCATCGAAGAGCCGGGCCACTGTAAAGAAGAGGGGCCGGCTTGCGCCGGCCCCTCGTTCGTAGCCGTGGCCGCGAAAGTTACTTGTAGACGTGCAGGCGATACGTTCCGCGATCCGAGCTCACGCCGGTGATGTCGATCTTCAGGCCCGAGCCCGCGGTCTTCACCGAGGTGTACGGGATCGCCGGGTTGTAATAGGCATTGACCGACGAGTCGAAGAACTGCGTGACCGGAGCGGACGTGTAGGTGCGGCTGATCCGCTTCACGCGGTTCAGCTGCTGTGACAGCGTGATCGTGTTGGAGTCGACGCCGAACGTGGCGTCCCAGACCTGCCAACGTGCACGCCACACCGACTTGCCGTCTGGCCTGACCATCGTCGCCGGGTGCGCGTCGATCGGAAGGATCTGACCGTAGCCCGGGTGCAGCGACGTGTTGTTGTCCGCGTAGCCCGCGTTGCGGTACGAGATGAGCACGCCGTCGGCGTAGCACTGCTTCTCGAGCCAGTTACCGATGAGGAAGTTGTACGCGCCGCAGAGGCTCGAGTCGTTGCCGATGTAGCTACGCGACTCCGCCAGGTAGTAGTGGAAGTAGGTCTCCGAGAACTGGCCGTTGGTCAGCCGGGCGAATCCGGCGAATGTCCAGCCAGTCGCGTCGGTCGCGTTGTCGATGGCGAGGCTGCCGATCTGGATCGAGTCGGCGGCGAACCCAGGGTTCACCACAGCGCCGTCCGTCCAGTAGCGGAAGCCGTAGGCGGTGGTTCCGGCGGGGAGCGTGGCGGTCACGGTGACCCATCCGCCCGACGCGCCGCTGATGCCCTGGCCGAAGTTCTGGCCGTTCGGGCTCGTCGTCCGTGATGCGCTGGTCGCAACGTTCTGCCAGACACCGCCGACTTGAGCGAGAAGGTATGCGTAGTCCCAGTCCGTCTCGATGTCCCACATCGCGCGGAAGCTGATCGGCGTCGCCGCCGACAGCGCGAGCGCCTTGGTCATCGAGTTGTCGATCCCGTCACCCTTGCCCGAGTAGTAGTAGTTCGGGTCGGTGCCATCGACGGGGAAAACGGTGGTGATGCGCGTGTAGTTCGGCAGATTCACGCGAAGCGCCTGATAGCGGTTGCGCGTCGCGCCCTCGGCCGGGCCGAGATCGAAGGTCGCATCGGCACCGACGGAGGTCACGGCGAGGTCGTCGCCGAGCCATCCGAGCGCGAGCTTCTCCCAGGCACCCATGTGCACCGGGTTGTCGCCGATCGCGTCGGGGCTGTCCGAGGCCCACGAGCCGGAGCTCATGAGCGTCCAGAACCCGGTGCCGTTCTCGCCGGCGTTGGTGTCGTAGAGGTCGGGCAGGCCGAGGTCGTGTCCGAATTCGTGCGCGAACACGCCGACGCCGCCGTTCTCCGGCTGGATCGTGTAGTCGCCGACCCACAGGCCTGTGCCGGGCAGCTGGTAGCCGCCGAGCTTGCAGGTCGCGGGACCGCTCGTCTGGTTGAAGTTCGCGTACCAGCGGTGGCTCCAGATGGCGTCGCCGCCCTGCGCCCCGCCGCCGGCCTCCTCGCCTTCGCCCGCGTGGGCGATGCCGAAGTGGTCGATGTAGCCGTCGGGCTCCGCGAAGATACCGTCGCCGTCGCAGTCGTAGCGGTCGACGAGGTCAGCCTGCGCGAGATTCAGGCCCGCGTAGTTCCCTGAAGCCGCGATCGCTTTGAGCGTGTAGTCGACGACGCGGTAGACGACGCCGTTCGCGTCGTCGCCGCCGGCGCCGCTCGCCCGCGAGTTGGCACCGAGGTCAGCGGCGGTCGCCGCGATCTGGACCCAGTTGCCGACCTGACCGGTCCACGTGAACCGACCGGTCGAGAGCTCGAGATAGAAGTCGCGCATCGACGCGTGGCCGTACGACGCGCCGCCGTTGCTGAAGAGCATGTCGCGGTAGTGCTGCGGACTGACGTCGGCGGACCAGTAGGTGC
>NZ_DASSCY010000203.1:0-9190 GCF_035697385.1 Mycobacterium sp.
GGACCTACTAGGTTGACGGCGATGCCGCGACCGCCGCCCCAACCCTCGTCGTTCCCCCGCGGGATGGCGTTGTTGGTGGCCGGCGCGTTCTTCATGGAGATCCTCGACGCCACGATCATCGCTCCCGCGATCCCGCTCATCGCCGATTCACTGGGCGTCGAGGCGGTGGACGTCAACGTCGCGATCTCGGCCTATCTGGTGACCGTCGCGGTGCTGATCCCCGCCACCGGATGGATGGCCGACCGATTCGGCGTACGCCGTGTGTTCATCACCGCGATCGCCGTATTCACAATCGCCTCGATCGGATGTGCGGCCAGCGTGTCCCTGCCGATGCTGGTCGGCATGCGCGTATTGCAGGGCATCGGCGGCGCCATGATGGTGCCCGTCGGGCGGCTGGCGGTATTGCGATACTCCGACAAGTCCGATCTCGTCCGCGCCATCGCCCTGCTCACCTGGCCGGCGCTGGCAGCACCCGTCATCGCACCGGCGCTGGGCGGGGCGATCGCGACATTCGGGTCCTGGCGGTGGATCTTCCTGATCAACATCCCGATCGGCATCGTCGGATTTCTGTTGGCGCTCAAGCTGATACATGACCAGCCGACACCATCGGCGCGGTCCCTGGACTGGCGCGGCATGCTGCTGATCGGCCTGGGAATCTCGGCCGCCCTCATCGCGCTCGAACACATCCGTGTCAGCGGGACCGACTGGCTGTTCGTCGGGATCGGCGGCGTGCTCGCCGCGGTACTGCTGATCGGGGCAATTGGCCATCTGCTGCGCTCGGACGCACCGCTCCTGCAACTCAAGGTCCTGCGCGTGCAAACACTGCGGATCACCGTCACGGCCGGGTCGCTCTACCGCATGGTGATCACCGCCGTTCCGTTCCTGCTTCCGCTGCAGTTCCAGCTCGTGTTCGGCTGGTCACCGCTGGCGTCCGGCCTGATGGCCACTGTGCTGTTCGTGGGTAACCTGACGATCAAACCGGTGACGACGCCATTGATGCGCCGGTTCGGCATTCGTAACGTGCTGCTGGTCAACGGCATCGCCTCGGTCGGGTGCTTCGGGTTGCTCGCGTTGATACAGCCGGGAGTTCCTGTTGCCGCGATGGTGGCCATCCTGTACGTCAGCGGCGCGTTGCGCTCCATCGGATTCACCGCGTACAACAGCCTGGCGTTCGCCGACGTCCACGGCGACGACCTCACCCACGGCAACACCCTCAACGCATCGATTCAGGAACTCGCCGCGGGGATCGGAATCGCTATCGCGGCGCTGCTGCTCAGCGTGCTGGCGTCCTATCCGTACGCGTACCTGGTGCTCGGTGCATTGCTCGCCGTCACGCTCATCGAGACACTGCGCCTACCCCGCGACGCAGGGTCACACGTCAGCGGACGATGACTCGATAAGACGCTCGGCCCGCCACCTGGGGGGTTAGGTGGCGGACCGAGCTTGAAGGGGGCGTGGGTGGTTAGGCGGCGTTACGCGGTGCCTGAACCTGAGCAAGCCTGGCGGAAACCGTCGTGCGACCGCGTCGCCAGAGACCGAACATGTCTCCGACGATATGGGCCAAACCTGAGGCGAATATGAGCGATCACTTAGAACAGCCTCATGTGAGCCAACACACGATCGGTCGGGGCGGTCGAGGGCTAACTGGCGGGTGGGCTGGCGCATCCGTGCATAAAGAACGTTGGGAGACAACATCCTTCAAGCAACGGAAGCGAATTCCGGGACTTTGATCCGCTGAGCGCGACTGCGCTGCCATCGTCGACCGCTTGATGTTCGCCGGGCAGATCATCGAGACCGGCACCCTCAGCTACCGCCTTACGTAGGCTCGCGGCCGCCCGGCTCGCGCGGAGTCTCACTGACGATCGAGCGGAATTGCTCCAGGACACGCCAGTACTCATCGCGATCGAACATGAACGGCCCGACGCCGGTGAAGATGGCATCTTGGTCGAAGGGCAAGTAGTCGTTCTGATAACCGAAGTCGCGCCACACGACCTTATCGTCGCCCACCTCGACGACCGCGGTCACGGCACCGCACCCAATATCACTACACACCCAACAGACATACATGGCAGTCCGGCCACCAAGCTGCGGCGAAACAGCCTCGCCCAGTAGCCGATCGAGCTCTTTCAAGGCGACCCCGGCCGCCCAGTCGGTAGCCAGGACAGTCACGTAGTCGTCAGTCGCGTCGTCAAGGTCGAGGAACGGTCCGAGGACCTGACCGAGTCGTTCGCCGTCCACGACGAACTCCATGAAGTGGCGAACAGCTTCTGGATCGCCGGGCGCACGTGTTTTGGGCGTCAACGCGAGCGAGCTACTCATGCCGTCAAGCTTCCCGGATCGAGCAACGCGCCGGGGCTGAATCAAGCCGTCAACGTGGGGCCAGAACTGCTCGACAGCGCGGGTAGTTGCACCGTGACGCGGAGCCCGCCAGCGGGGCGGGCGTGAGTGTGAGATTTCCGTCGTGTGCTTGTGTGATGCTGTTGACGATTGCCGGACCGAGGCGAACGCCTGTGTGGTCGGTGCGGATTCGTTCGGTGCCGCGTTGAAACGGCTCGACAAGGGTGGAAACTAGTGGTGGGGTGAGCTTTTCGCCGTCGTTCTCGACAGCAAGCACCACGGTGCTGGGATGAACGCTGGTCGTAACCCACACGGTGCCCTTTTCTGGCAGGTTATGGACGATCGCGTTGTGCACGAGGTTGGTCGTCATCTGCAGCAGCAGCGCGTATGAGCCGACGGTGGGGGCGATGTCGCCGGAGGCTTTGAGGGTGACGCCATGTTTCTCGGCAAGGGGGAGAGGCGCTTCGGTGGCTTCTTCGGCGATGAGGGAGAGTCGCTGGCCTCGCCGTCCTCGTCGGCGGCTCCTGCTGCGGCCGCACACATTCCGCGGATGCACGCGACACCTGGTCAGCCTCCTCGGATAGAAGGTGCGCCGGACCGCCAGCTGCCATCGGCAGTCACCGTCACCGTCGACTTCTGGCTGGCCGATTCCTTCGACATCCTTGCCGACGGCCGCTGCGCAGGACGGTCTACGAACGAGGGGATGCGCGACGGTACGCGGGCATTATTGCGGGGCACCAGTCCCGGATTCGACGTCGAGGCCAACGTCGTCGCTCTTATGTCGAGCCCCCGCCGCGGATGTACCGGGGAGGCCGCTGATGAATGACGACTAACGCTACTGTCGCGTCAAGGCGGTGTTCGGTGTATATCTGCCTGCCCCAGAGGGATATGCCATCAAGTTCGCCGGAGAGCGCGAGCAGTAGCTTGGAAAGCCGAGCCGCACACCGTTCGGTGAACCGGAAAGACCCGGTTGCGGGTCCTACTACATCACCGTGCAGACGTGCCGAAGCACGCTCGACCCGCCAGAAAAAGACTGTCCCGAGTGGGGTAACTGACGTCGACGCGAGTTGTTCGACCGTGGCGACGGTACCCTCGATGACGGGCCTTCGGCGCAAATGTGTCCTGGTTGCTGGCATCTCGACTGGTGCGGTAGCGACACGAAGTTCCAGTTAATTTCGACGTTTGGTATGTCAGCTGCCGGTCTGCTGCTAGCCTTCCTTTGCTGGCTGTAGCTGGCAGCGGCGCAATGACGGCAATATTAGGCGGTGGCGGCTCTGATATGCAGATCTACCGGACCGTCCCCTAGATTGCTACGCGGCATATTGCACCTGGTAGGAGCGGAAATCATGGCCGCCTTGGCGGCCGCGCACCTGCGGTCCCGGCAAAGTCGGTTACGGACTTTGTGGCACGTATCGCCGCCGACGTGGCTTCGCTGGTGGGTCGCTTGTTCACCGTCGCCTGCGCCGGTTGGGCGGCGCTCTGCAAAAGGGCGGGCTCGGCGCGGGTGGCTGAAAGGATAGTTGGGGTGCGTTTGCCGGAACATACGAGAAGCTTTGACCTCTTGGGCCGTCTTGTCCGTGTCTGGTGGCGTGAGCCGGTCGACTATGCCGCGCAGGTGCAGTATTTCGCCAAGCGGTCGCTGGCCGATGCGGTCAAAGTGTTGATCGGTGCCGGCACGTTCCTCGTCGCGGCGGTATTGCTAGCGATCCACGTTCCCTCCGCAGGTTCAGACACCATCGCATCTCACGTCGTCGTGGCCATGTTCGCCGCGTTGACGATCTTTTGGGCTGGCGTGTGGTGTTGTCGGCCGTGGCCGTCGCGACGAGGGTCGATCGGGTTTGTCGTTTCCTGCGATATCGGGATCGCCGCGGTGGCTCTGCACGATACAGACTGGCTGACAGGGCTCTTCGGGCTCAACGCGTTTGGGCTGATCGGGATCTATCTGATGTTTTTCGACGGGCCGAAAGTCCTAGCCCTGCATACGCTATGGATACTGGCGTCGACGACGGTCCATGCTGTGCAAGTCGGCGGTGCAGACTCTGGCGGAGTGGCCTTGGCCGCCAAGATGCTGATGGTGGCGGCGGGGGCGGCCGCGACTCCGTTGGGGATTCAATTCGGGATCTGGATTCTGCGTAACGATGCCAACGAGTCGGTCACCGATCCGCTGACCGGCCTGCTGAACCGGCGCGGACTGCACCTGCATGTCGGCGACTTGGTGTACGAAGGGCATTCCAAGGACGCCCACCTGGTGGTGATGGTCGTCGACCTGGACCGGTTCAAAGGCATCAACGACGCGTTCGGTCACGCTGTCGGTGACGAGGTCTTGATCCGCAGCGCACGACGAATCAAGTCCGCGCTTCGCGGCACCGCGTTGGTGGCTCGGATCGGCGGCGAGGAATTCGTTGTCGTCGACGTAACCGAACCCGGCCACACAGAACGCATCACCGAGCGGGTGAGGTCCGCGGTCGCCGCACCGGCCGATCACGCTCCGATCACCGCCAGCGTGGGCGTCACCAGTGTGGCCCTGGCCGACGTCGCCGCGCCTGAGGTTGACCCCTCCGCACTGCTGGACACCATGATCGGGCATGCCGATCATGCAATGTTCGAAGCAAAACGCCACGGCGGCAACGCAACAAACTACATACGGCCCGACGAAACCGGTGGCTGAGAACCCGGCACTCGACTAGCAAGAAGGCGTCGCCTTTGTAGTTGAACTACGTGAAAGCGCCCGCGACAGTTGTGGCCGGCATTCTGTCATCGGGATGCGCCGACGCAACAGGCTGTCGCGGAAGTGCTAGGCAGACAGGATCTTTGGGATTGACGCCAATAGCCGAGCTTGGTCTGACTCTCGACAGTCGGTGTAGTTCGCGATGCGTATGTGGGGAGGAAGGTCCGCCGTGACAAGGTACAGCGGCACGAGAACGTTGCCACTTTCGCGATGCCTGAGCCACGCGATCTCGTACTCCTCTTGGCAGACCTTCGAGGTGAGGTACGTCGGCGAGTAGAGGGCGACGACCTTGCGGCACGTGTCAAGGGCCTCCCATATCTGGCGTTGCCACGACGCCCCCGGATTGATTGACAGTTTGTCGTGAAAGACCGTTGGCCTGGACTCGTGTGCTTGAAGCTGAGATGTGAGGTAATCAGCAGCATCACCGTTCTGGCGCGAATAGCTGATGAATACGTCGTAGGTATACCCCTTCGTGCGCCGCAGCGGATCAGGCGGCTTGCTCTGGAAGCGCGCCATCGTCTGGCGAAGCGCCTCCGCCTTGTCGCGATCGCGCTCAACGATTTTGATGACGTCGACGCGCAACCCTGATTCCAGCCACCGCACTGCGGCCTCTAGCAAGGGCTCGAAGATCTCGTCGCGTGGCCAGCGGGCATCGCCCGATGCGACGAGTGACATCGCGATGCTCGAGATCGGGACGCCCCCTTCGATAATCGGAAACAGGCTGCGGAAGATGTCGCCGACAACCTCGGGCGGCGACCTTCGCCAGGCCGGTTCGAAGCACAGAATCCGCGCGAAGCCAAGGTTGACCTTGTCGTCGATCGGCTGCGAAAGCCAGCAGTCGTACTGCTCACGAAGATCCTCGGCCTTGTCTTGGGCGAGTGCTGAGACCGAGACACCGGCACTATCGAGAGCGCCGATCAAGGATGTCGGCGTGGGGTAGTAGTCATTCGGAAAGGCGGAAATTACAAGTAGATCCACGGCCTCATCTGGCGGGATGCGAGTCAGGTCACCGTAATAGAGGCTGATGGCCCGCGTACCGGAGGGCGACTCTACGTGGATCGTTTCCAGAAGCTCCACCACGCCCTCCTCGGCTCTCGGACCTGTGTCGGCACGTCAGATGGTGGGTCTGGCGCGCTCTCCCGCGGCTCGGGCACCGCGGCGGGCGGCCGTGGCCAGAGTTGCAGGTTGTGCCCGCTCGGGGCGAATTCTCGTGTCGCAGGGTCAATCTCGAGATGTGCCTGCGGTGGCTGTTCCGCAGGGAGGCGGACAAGCCGCGATGCACTGGGCTGACTGGCTGCCTCCGGCTGCCTGGACGCGATGGATTCGAATGCTTCATGCACCCGCCCGACGACTGCTTCGAGACCCGACTCGGCAACCGTTCGCCGTATGTCCTGCAGCAGTGCCCGTAGTTGCGCGACCTGGTCGAGCGAAAGGGCTGCGAGATCCTCGGCCGACAGTGCCGCATCCAGAAACGTTGATTCATCTTCCACAGGAGCGGCGGTATCGGCTGCCGCGAGACGCATCTTCAGCAGCGATGTATGAAAGATACTGTCGGTGAAGGGAATTGCGCCACTTTGTTCACATGCGGCGAGCGCGAGGCTCACCGCCAGCGACGAGCCAAGGTAGTACGGCACCACGCATGCATACTCGTGATCCGTGTCGGGTGTGGCGCCCGGGCCAGGAGGGAGACCGAATTCCTGGTCAGGTTTGCCGTCGGCGAAAAGCGCGTGAAAACCGTTCTCCGATGAGAACGGTCGGCGGATGTTCTGGTCATAAAAGACGCGTGGGGAGTATTGATGGTGCAGAAACGCAAAGGCACTACGAGGGATCCGGCTGCGGAGCACACACCAGCCGGTTGGGGAGTTGCCGAACAGCGCAAACGTCTGCTCTCTTGCCATCTCGGCCTGGAAACAGGCCGTCATATTCTGCTGGGTCGGCTGGTCATCGAGCAGCGGTGTCGGATCGATGTATCTCGCAATGCCCGCGGCAATAAGTGGCTCGAGCGTGCGCTGCGAAGCCTCCCAGTCCTGTCGCTGCCACCTGGCGGCGTCGAGCGGAAGATGTTGCTGATGGCTGCGTTCGTCGTATAGTCCGGCGCGGACACGAGGTGTCTGCGGGTCGATGAAAAGGACCTCGTCGAAGATCAGCAGTGCGCGCTTTAGCGTCTCGTCGGACAGCGGTAACGAAAACGGGTAATAGAGCCCGATCAGAGGACTCACGCCGCATGCCTCCCCCCGAAGAACACATCGAACGACCTCCCCGGATATTACTAAGCGGATAGAGGTCGCAAACCCAATACGACGCTCGGCCCGCCACCTGGGGGGGTAGGTGGCGGGCCGAGCTTGAAAAGGGCGTCGGGGGTTAGGCGGCGTCACGCCGCGCAAGTGCGATTGCGTCGCCAGAACCGAACATGTCTCCGACCATAGGAGCCGAACCTGAGGCGAACCTGAACGACGACTTGGAACAGGCACACGTGGCTCCGCACGCGTTTGCTCCGCCGTCCGCGGGCTAAGCTGCTCACGGTTACCAGAACCATGTCCAACGTTGTTCGGGGCAGATGATGCGGGTCGCAACCCTGACTGTGTACGCCGCGGCCATCTACCGGCAAAGTGATTGAAAGGTAGCCAATCTCATCTGCACCGTCGCGCTCCGAATTTCCGTCCGAGCACCGACGTAGGATCCGGATCGACGGGGTTGACTTGGGAGCCGGGTGACGCATCGGCACACCATCTGCCCCTCGATCGTTTGCTGTGACAGAAAGAACGGAGCTCGAAATGCCGGAGACAGGACCGTGGACAGGAGATCCGGTCTGGCTCGCCGACGTCCTTCGGGCCGAAGGAGTGGACCTTGTCGAGTATCCCGGCTGGCGCACCCGCGGTCACGGCGACTTCAAGGACATCCGTGGCGTGATGGTGCACCACACCGGATCGGACAACGCCAGCGCCGCGTCGATCGCCGGCGGCCGCCCAGATCTGCCAGGGCCGCTATCCCAGCTGCACATCGCGCGCGACGGCACCGTGACCGTCGTGGCAGTCGGCGTCGCGTGGCACGCGGGCGCGGGCATGTATCCGTGGCTGCCTACCAACATGGGCAACTGGCACTTGATCGGTATCGAATGCGCCAATAGCGGTACGAGTCCCGTTGCGCCCCACCGTGCTAACTGGCCCGACGCACAGTACTTCGCGATGGTTCGTTGCTGTGCGGCGATCAATCGTCGTCTGGCACAGACCTCCGCCCGCACCATCGGGCACAAGGAGTACGCGGGTCGCGCTCAGGGCAAGTGGGATCCGGGCGGGATCGACATGGACATCCTGCGACACGACATTCAGGACCGCATCGGCCGTATCCCGAAACCCGCGCCGACACCGCGGCCGCCCGTACCCGTCGGCGAGTACGCCGATGTCCTCCTGTTCCGTGGCTCCGAAGGACCACAGGTCGCCGAACTTCAGCGCCGGCTCAAGGAGTACACCCCAAGCCTGATGATTGACGGGATATTCGGGCCGAGAACCGAAGCCGCCGTCAAGGCGTTCCAGCGCCGCACGTCCGGCCTCAAGGTCGACGGCATCGTCGGTCCGGCAACCGCTGCCGCGCTGAGGCTGGAGTTGGCACCCTCGCTTTCCAGTGAGCTCGCCATCTGACGTCGGGCCCGCTCTACACCCGGCTCAGATCCGTACGCATCAACGCGATGTTGTACTCATTCCACTGCGACAGATTCCAGTAGAGATATTGCGGATCCTCCGGGGTTCCGTCGGTCTTCTTCAAAAGGGCCGTGCCCGACCAGGGATGGATCATCGGCGCGTACAGACCGGGATACTGTGCCGACGTCACCAGCGTCTTGGGCGCCGACCATGTGCCCTGCGGCGTGGGTGACGTCCGCATCACGACGTTGTTGTTGCCGTCGGCGTACAGCATGACGTACTGCTTCAGGTACGGGTTGTACTGCACCGACATCTCTCCGACGCTGGGGTAGGTCGTGGTAGCACCCCAACCGAAGAATCCACTGGTCCTGGTTCCCGGCAGGATCGGGGTTGCGGCGGAAGGCTTGTTGGCAACCCACGTCGTTCCGTTCCAGTACTGGTACTTGGTCTGGTCAAGTATCTGGTACTGGTTGACCCGTGACAGGTA
>NZ_DASSCY010000204.1:0-2915 GCF_035697385.1 Mycobacterium sp.
GGAGTGCATAGACAAGCCGAGGCCGAAGTTCTCGCAGATGCCGGCCAGCAGGCGGGACCGCTGCAGGCCGCCCCAGTAGTGATGGTCCGAAAGCACAACGCCGACAGACCGTTTCGCAACGGCAGGCGCGAGCTGGTCGAACGCGACCACGCACATGTTCGTCGCCAGCGGCATCGGCGCCTGCCGCGCGACCTCGGCCATGCCGTCGAGGCCGGGCGTCGGGTCTTCGAGGTACTCCAGTATCCTGGCCAGACCGGAGGCGACCTTGATCGAGGTCTGCGGGGTCCAGGCGGCGTTGGGGTCAAGGCGCAATGGATGGTCGGGGAAGGCTTCCCGCAGCGCCTCGATGGCCGCCATCTCCTCCTCGGGTGGAAACACCCCGCCCTTGAGTTTGATTGCGGTGAAACCGTATTCGTCGACAATGCGCTGCGCCTGTGCGACGATGCCTGCCGGGGCCACCGCTTCGCCCCACGCGTCCGGTTCGAGTCCGGGATGCGCCGCCCACTTGTAGAACAGGTAAGCACTGAACGGCACCGCGTCGCGGACCTTGCCGCCGAGCAGGTCGGAAACCGGCCTGCCCGTCGCGTGACCCTGTACATCCAGGCAGGCCACCTCGAACGGGGACAGAACCTGGTCGACGACGCTTGCCGACGTGATCATCCCCGCGGTTCCTACCGCACGGGAGTCGCCACGGAGCCGCTCGGCGATCGCAGCGCGAATCGCGTTCAGGGAGAACACATCCAGCCCGGTGATTGCCTCGGCGGCCGCTTCGAGCCTGCCCAGGTGCGCGCCGTCGGCGTACGTCTCGCCGAGACCCACCAAGCCGGCGTCCGTATCGAGCGCGATGATGGCTCGCAGCGCGTAGGGCTGGTGCACACCGACGGTGTTCAGCAATGGCGGGTCGACGAACGCCACCGGGGTGATGCGCGCCCCCGTGATGCGAATCGGCTCGCCGGGCATCAGTGCGCCGCTTCGGTGGCCAGCGCCTCCGCGAGTACCCCCCGACCCGATGCGATGATCGTCCGCAGCTCGTCGATATCGTCTGCGGTGGGCATGATCAGCGGGGGCCGTACCGCTCCTGCGTCGATTCCCTCAAGCGTCACACCGGCTTTGATCAACGACACCGCATATCCGGGAACCGTGTCCCGCAGCCGCACGAGCGGATGGAAGAACTCGCGCAGCAGCGCGGCGGTCAGGTCTTCGTTGCCGGATTCGAGCGCTTGGTAGAACGCCAGCGCTAGCTCGGGCGCGAATGCGAAGGTCGCCGACGAGTACAGCGTCACGCCGATCGCGCGGTACGCCTGCTGCGACACCTCCGCGGTCGGCAGGCCGTTGAAGAACTGGAACGGTTTTCCCGTCGGCGCCAGCGCGTCGGTCACGGCACGCACGATGCGGGATACCTGATCCAGATCGCCTGTGCCGTCCTTGAATCCGACGACCTTGTCGATCTGCGCGACCGCAACGGCCGAGGCTTCTGTGTAGCGCGCGTTGTTGCGGTTGTAGACGATGACGGGCAGATCGGTGGCCTCGGTTACGGCCCGGGTGTAATCCACAAGCCCGGCCTGCGGCATCTCGACGAGATACGGGGGCAGCAGCAGCAAGCCGTCGGCGCCCGCCTCGGCGGCCGCCCTTGCGAAGGCTTTGGCCTGCGCGATCGAGCCGCCCGCGCCGGCGTATACCGGCACCCGGCCGCCGACCACGTCGACCGCGGTGCGGACCACGATGCCAAGCTCCGACGCATCGAGAGCGTGGAATTCACCTGTGCCGCAGGCGATGAAGACGCCACCGGGGCCCGCATCGACACCCTTGGCGACGTGCTGCGCCAAGCGTTCGGTGTCCACCTCACCCGATTCGGTGAACGGGGTGACGGGGAAGAACAGGACGCCATCAAAGGCGGGGTGCATGAAGACTCCTCGCAGTGTTTTCGGTGATCCGGTCAGTCTTTGGTCAGGTCGCCATCGATGCGGCGCCACAGCCGCTCGGGGTTTCCTTCGGCAATCGGGCTGGGAAGCAGCCCCTTTGGCACATCCTGGTAGCAAACCGGCCGGAGGAACCGCTCGATGGCGCGGGCGCCGACCGAGGTGGTCCGTGAGTCCGAGGTCGCCGGGTATGGCCCGCCGTGCACCATCGCGTGATTGACCTCGACGCCGGTGGGCCAGCCGTTGAACAGGATCCGCCCGGCCTTGAGCTCGAGGACCGGCAGCAGCAGCCGGGCTTCGTCGTGGTCGGATTCGTCGGCGTGCACGGTTGCCGTCAACTGGCCTTCGAGTTTGGCCGCGACGTCACGCATTTCGTCGGCGTCCGCACACCGCACGATCAGGCTCGAGGCACCGAACACCTCGGTCTGCAACGTGTCAGAGGCCATGAAGGTCGAGGCGTCAGCGCTGAACAACGCGGCACGGCAGACGGTGGGCGCATCATCGGCCACGCCGCGAGCGATCAGTTCGGCTTCCTGCTGCAACGCCTCGACGCCGTGACGGTAGTTGTCCGCGATGTTCGGGGTCAGCATCGCTGTTGGCGCTGTTTCGGCCAGCGCGTCGCGCGCGGCAGCGATGAACTTGTCAAGATCTGGGCCGTCGACGGCGATCACCAGCCCCGGGTTGGTGCAGAACTGTCCCGAGCCAAGCGTCAGCGATCCCACGAAGGCGCGACCGATATCCGCCGCGCGGTTGGCCAAAGCGCCGCCAAGCAAGAACACCGGGTTGATCGAACTCATCTCGGCGTACACCGGAATCGGCTCGGGGCGCGCCGCTGCCGCGGCCGCCAGCGCCGTTCCGCCCGACCGGGAGCCGGTGAACCCGACGGCCTTGATGCGGGGATCGGTCACCAGTGCGGTGCCCAGTTCCGGGCCGTATCCGTACAGCAGCGAGAACGTTCCTGCCGGAAGCCCCGCGGTGCGCACCGCGTCCGTTATC
>NZ_DASSCY010000205.1:0-4716 GCF_035697385.1 Mycobacterium sp.
TCCGCATCCGTCGGGTCCAGACCGTCGAGTTCCACCGCGTCGATCCCCGCGCCGCCGGCCGTGTCCAGCCATTCCGTGCCCGTCAGCAGCGTCGGGGCATCACCGGCGGCGAGAAATCGAAGGCACAGCGCAATGGCTGGAAACGCGTGTCCGGGATCGGGCCCGGCAACCACGGCGACCCGCATCGGCCTACCCTGCCACAGCGGACGCTGACTAGGCTGGCAGCCATGACCGAGACGACATCGGCGGTGGACAGCACGGCCAACGCCCGCACGGTGGAAACGTTCCTGTACGCGCTGCAAGACGAGGATTTCGACACGGCCGACGCGGCCTTGGCGGACAACATCGAGTGGCAGAACGTGGGGTTCCCGACCATTCGCGGTCGGCGACGCATCATCAAGCTGTTTCGGCGCGGTGAGGGCCGAATGGGCTTCGAGGTGAAGATTCACCGGATCGCCGCAGAGGGCAATGCAGTGCTGACCGAACGCACGGACGCGCTGATCATCGGCCCAGTGCGCCTTCAGTTCTGGGTATGCGGGGTTTTCGAGGTCCATGCGGGCCGCATCACGCTGTGGCGCGACTACTTCGACATGTTCGACTTCGCCAAGGCGACCGTGCGGGGCCTGATCGCGACGGTCGTCCCGTCGCTACGGCAGACGTTCTGACATGAGCGACGACCGCACCCGACCGAACATATGGCAGTACATCGGCTACTGCTACGGCCGTCGGCTGCCCGACTCGATGCGCGAGTGGGTCCGCAACGACCTGGCCGGCAAGGGCGCGACGGTCCGCATGATGATCCGCGTCTTCATACCGGCGTTCCTGATCATGATCCCGTTCTGGTTCATCCCGACGACACTTGACGTGCATCTGTCGATGACGCTGCCCATCCTGATCCCGTTCGTGCTCTTCTCGCACGCGCTGAACAAGGTGTGGCGCCGTCACATGCTGGCCAAACACGGACTCGATCCGAGCCTCGTCGACGAACTCTCGCGCCAGAAAAACGCCCACGTCCACGAGGCGTACGTCGAGCGCTACGGTCCGCGGTCAGGCCCGTCCAGCTCGCACGACGTCTGAGGCGCTAGGCGCCGCGTAGGTGGCCCAGTTCGTCGAACGCCTGCGCCCAACCCATCAGGCGATCGGTCGCGTTGGTCAGCTCGTCACGATAGCGCTGCTGCGACATCGGTGAGCTCGACATCGGTCCGGAATTGGCCGCCGACACCAACTGCGCTGCGGCGGTGACCATCTCGTTGTACTGACGAGCGCCGTGATCCAGCTGTGCGCTGAATGCCTTGACGGTGGGCAGCAGATGCGAACGCGACTGCGGCGACGCGCTCATCGCCCGCTCCATCGACACCACCTCGTTGGCGGTTGCCGCCATGGTGGCAGCGGTCTGGTTGGCCGCGGCGGTCAACTCACGCAGCTCGTCGGCGGGCAGCATTCGGCCCCGCTCCATCACTCCGAGCAGCGAGAACAGTCCACGCTCCGAGGCGGCAAGGGCGGCCATCGGCTGACGCGCCGCCGACCCCCACGATGGGAGACGACGGGCCGCCCGCGAGCGCGGCGCCGGTAGCGGCGACGCCTTCAACCACCGGTAGCGCAGGAACGCCAACGTCGCCAAGAACGCTGCGCCAGCCGCGATCGGAGCCGGGATGAACAGTGCCCACACCGGCGTGCTCCACGAGGCGAGCAGCGCCGTCACGCCCACCCAGAACACGCAGGAGAACCCGAGGAACACCGCGAGCCGCAGCGCCCAGCGCCGTTTGCGCAGCAACTTGGCCCGCGGATCGGCTGCGGCGTGGAGCTTGTCGGCCAGCACATCGGACCACTCCGCGGCGGTGTCAACCCCGCGCTGCGCCAATGACCGCCAAGCTTCTGGTCTACTAACCCGCGAATTCATTGCCCCTACCTACGAAACCTATTGGGAGAGAGGCTTTTCCGGAGCCGCTTCTGGGCTGGTTGCCGGTGTCGCAGGAGCGGTGGCCGCTGTCCCACCTGCAGGCAGCTGCTCACCGCGCATCGACGCTCGGATCTGCTCCAGCCGCGAGTGCCCGGCCATCTGCACGCTCTGCTGCTGCACCTCGAGCATGCGGCCCTGCACCGAGTTCTGCGCGAGTTCGGCCGAACCGATGGCGTTGGCGTAGCGGCGTTCGATCTTGTCGCGGACCTCGTCGAGGCTGGGTGTGTTACCCGGGGCGGCAAGCTCGCTCATCGACCGCAGCGATGCCGACACCTGCTCCTGCATCTTGGCCTGTTCGAGCTGGGACAGCAGCTTGGTGCGCTCGGCGATCTTGGTCTGCAGCATCATCGCGTTCTGCTCGACGGCCTTCTTGGCCTGCCCCGCCGCCTGCAGCGCCTGATCGTGCAGGCCCTTGAGATCCTCGACGCTCTGCTCCGAGGTCACCAGCTGTGCGGCGAAGGCTTCGGCGGCATTGGTGTACTCCGTGGCCTTGGCGGCGTCGCCGGCAGCGGTGGCCTGATCGGCCAAGGTGAGCGCCTGACGGACGTTAACCTGCAACTTCTCGATGTCGGCGAGCTGACGGTTGAGTCGCATCTCCAGCTGGCGCTGGTTACCGATCACCTGGGCGGCCTGTTGCGTCAACGCCTGGTGCTGGCGCTGAGCTTCCTCGATGGCCTGCTGTATCTGCACCTTCGGGTCGGCGTACTCGTCGACCTTCGAGCTGAACAGCGCCATGAGGTACTTCCACGCCTTGACGAACGGATTGGCCATGACTTCATTCCGCCTTTGTCTCGTGCCTGCACGTACGGACTTACCGTGCTGCCCAATCTATCGGGTCAGCACCGATCACCACACCCAGTCAGGGTCAGGCCACCGCCATCGACACGACCTGCGGGATGACGACCTTGGTGGTCGCATCGATATTGGCCGCGCTCACGCGCACGAAGTCGGCGCGTTCCTGCCGGGCCATCTGGTCTCCGGCGTCCGAGAGCACCCGGGACAGCGGAACGTCCAGGGCGCCGCAGATGGCACCGAGCAATTCGCTGGAGGCCTCCTTGCGGCCGCGCTCGACCTCGGACAGGTAGCCCAGGCTGACCCGGGCCGAATCGGACACCTCGCGCAGGGTGCGTCCCTGCTCGGTGCGGGCACGACGCAGCACGTCGCCGATCACCTCGCGCAGCAATGCCGTCATCGTGCTCTCCTCCAATAAACTTCAGCGCTGGTCCTCGTCTTTATGGCAACGCCGGGCGCCGGTTCGTTGGTTCCCGGAATGCGCAGATACCCCGTTATCACTGACCAGCGGGGCGGGCGCGCGAGTCCTTTATCGCCGAGACGACGTAATCCACGCCGGTCAGCACGGTCAAGACGACCGCCGCCCACATGATCACCCATGCACCCCACAGCCAGGCGCTCGGCAGTGTTTCCAAGGGCAGCACGAACAAGCCGATCGCGACGGCCTGAACCAGAGTCTTCAATTTGCCGCCGCGGCTGGCGGGGATGACACCGCGACGCAGCACCGCGAGCCGCAATACTGTGATGCCGATCTCGCGGACCATGATCACCACGGTCACCCACCACGGCAGGTCACCCAGTAATGACAACCCGATCAGCGCCGCGCCGATGAGGGCCTTGTCCGCGATCGGGTCGGCCAGCGTGCCGAATTCGGTGACCATGCCATAGCTGCGCGCCAGCGCGCCATCGAAGCGGTCGGTGATCACTGCGACCGCGAATACTACGAATGCCGCTATCCGCCAAAAGGTTTCATGGCCGTCGCCCACGAAAAGCACGACCAGAAACACCGGGACCAAGGCGAACCGTATGCCGGTGAGCACGTTGGCGATATTCGCCACACTCGCGCGCGGCACCACCGGATCGGTATGAGGTTGGCCCGGCACCGCAACAGAATATCGGTTGCCCGGACCGATACTCTCGCAGCTGTGAGCGCAGACCCCGTTGGCCTAGTCGTCCGGCGCGCCCGAACGTCTGATGTGCCGGCGATCAAGGCGCTCGTCGATGTGTACTCCGGCAAGATCTTGCTCGAGAAGAACCTGGTGACGCTCTACGAGGCGGTGCAGGAGTTCTGGGTCGCCGAACTCGGCGGCGAGCTCATCGGCTGCGGCGCCCTGCACGTGTTGTGGTCGGACCTCGGCGAGGTTCGCACGGTCGCGGTGCACCCGAAGGTCAAGGCCCGCGGCGTCGGACATGCCATCGTCGACCGGTTGCTTGACGTCGCAAGGGAGCTGCACCTCGAGCGGATCTTCGTGCTGACTTTCGAAGTCGAGTTCTTCAGCCGCCACGGGTTCGAGGAGATCGACGGCACGCCCGTGACCGCCGAGGTCTACGAAGAGATGTGTCGCTCCTACGACACCGGCGTCGCGGAGTTCCTCGACCTGTCCTACGTCAAGCCGAACATTCTCGGCAATACCCGAATGCTGTTGACGCTCAAGTAGCTTCGTCGTGATTTGTGGAGTCCGAGCCGCGATAAGCGCCGCTTCGGCTCCACAAGTCACTCTTCTGGGGAGTCGGTGCCGCGGATCGACGCCAGTGTCGCCGCCAGCTCGTCGGGCTTGACCAGGACCTCACGCGCCTTTGAGCCCTCGCTGGGCCCGACGATGCTGCGCGTCTCCATCAGATCCATCAGTCGTCCCGCCTTGGCGAAGCCCACCCGCAGCTTGCGCTGCAGCATCGACGTGGAGCCCAGCTGCGAGCGCACCACGAGGTCCATGGCCTGCAGCACCAGCGCCTCGTCGTCGTCC
>NZ_DASSCY010000206.1:0-48376 GCF_035697385.1 Mycobacterium sp.
CAGCGCCTCGAGTGCCGCCGCGTCGAGATGAACGGGCCTGCGCTGGGCGTCCCGGCTCCGGGTGACCAGGCCGGCCTGCTCGAGCACCTGAATGTGCTTGGACACCGCTTGTTTCGTGATGTCGAACGGCGCAGCCAGCTCGTTGACCGTGGCGGGGCCGCGCGACAGGCGGGCCACCATGGCCCGGCGGACCGGGTCGGCCAGGGCCATGAAGGCGCGGTCAAGCCGTGCTTCCCCATCCCCATCACTCTCCATTGTCAACCTTGTGTTTGATCAACGATCTGATTGACTACAAAGGTAGGAGAGGGTGCGGCGGGTGTCAAGGGGCTATTTCGACGGCGATCCGCCTCCGAGCCCCCAAGGGCGTGGACGAGTTCTTTGAGCCTGTAGTTGTCGAGAGGTTTTTCGAGTGGAGGGCTCGGTAACTACAGGCTCACGGTGGGTGCAGTTGCCCATCCCAACCGCGAGAAACCAAGGCCCGGTACGCGCGGTCAATGATGTCTTCGTCGCGGTCCTCCTTGATCACGCGGATCACGATCCAGCCGAGTCGCTGTAGCTTTGCCAATGCCCGCATGTCCTTGACGTACGCCTTGCGGTTGGTGCGGTGTTGGTCCCCGTCGTACTCGGCGGCGACCATGAAGTCCTCCCACCCCATGTCGAGAGGGCGTACGAGCCGCCCGCGACCGTCGACCACGGGTATTTGAGTCGTCGGCCTAGGAAACCCGGCGTCGATGAACAGAAGACGTAACCGCGTCTCCTGCGGCGACCCAGCTCCGCCGTCGACGAGCGGGAGCATGGCACGTAGTCGCTTGAGTCCGCGGGCGCGGCGGTGACGCTGGGCGAGCCCCAAGATCTCATCGATCGAAAACGGCGCTGCCCGCATGAGGGCGTCGAGCCGAGCGATCGCCTCGCCGCGCGGCAAATGGCGCCCGAGGTCGTACGCCGTGCGAGCGGATGTGGTGACGGAAATACATGAGACGGTGGTGATCTCGTCACGGCCGAGACGTTCGTCGCGGGCGATGATGCCCGGCGGCGGTCGAGTGTTGTCCCAGATCAGCTCGACCGGTATGTCGTCGTCAACCCACTGGGCTCCGTGAAGAGCCGACGCAGCGACGCCGGCCACCACACCATTGCGGCCGGACCGCAACCAGGCACCGTCGATGCGGTCCAACAGCGTCGGCTCATAGCCTTTGGGCCAGTAGATGTCCCGGAACATGCGGTCATACCACCGACGCAAGTCGTGTTCAGTGACCACGCCATTCGCAAGTGCCTGGCTGCCGACGATGAGCTTCCTCATGCCGGCATGTTCACAACACACACTGACAAGTTGAGCCCTTCGGCGGCTCAGCGTTTTTTGCGGATGATGGCGCGCAGCTTGTCCAGCCGGGTGGCGATCTCACGCTCGGCGCCGTGGGTAGTGGGCCGGTAGTAGTCGACACCCACGATCTCGTCGGGCGGATACTGTTGCGGCACAACACCATCGGGGTCGTCGTGCGAATACTTGTAGCCGATCGCGTTGCCGAGGCCCGCCGCGCCGGAGTAGTGACCGTCGCGCAGATGGGCGGGCACCAGACCGGCCTTGCCTGCCTTGATGTCGCCCATCGCGGCCCCCAGTGCAGCGGTGACGGCGTTGGACTTCGGCGCCGTCGCGAGATGCACCGTGGCATGAGCGAGCGTCAGCTGAGCCTCCGGCATACCGATCAGCTGCACCGTTTGCGCGGCGGCGACAGCAGTCTGCAGCGCCGTCGGGTCGGCCATTCCGATGTCCTCGCTGGCCAGGATCATCAGGCGGCGGGCGATGAATCGCGGGTCCTCCCCCGCCACCAGCATCCGGGACAGATAGTGCAGTGCGGCGTCGACGTCGGATCCGCGCACCGACTTGATGAACGCGCTGATGACGTCGTAGTGCTGATCGCCGTCGCGGTCGTAGCGGACGGCGGCCTTGTCCAGCGACTGCTCGATGGTCTCGACGGTGACGTGCTCGGTCGCCTCGGCCGCCACTTCGAGCGCGGTCAACGCCCGCCTGGCGTCGCCTGCCGACAGCTGCACCAACAGGTCGACGGCTTCGTCTGTGACCGTTACCTTTCCGCCGAGTCCGCGAGGGTCGTCGATGGCGCGACGGACGACGGTGCGGATGGCGTCAGCGGTCAGTGGCTGCAGTTGCAGGATCAGCGACCGCGACAACAACGGTGCGACCACGGAGAACGACGGGTTTTCGGTGGTGGCCGCGACGAGCAGCACTATCCGGTTCTCGACGGCGGACAGCAGCGCATCCTGTTGGGTCTTGGAGAACCGGTGCACCTCGTCGATGAACAACACGGTCTGCTCACCGTGCACGGCGGCGCGGCGCGCGACGTCGATGACCGCGCGCACCTCCTTGACCCCGGCCGACAGCGCCGATAGCGCCTCGAACCGTCGCCCGGTGGCGCCCGAGATCAGCGCCGCCAGCGTGGTCTTACCTGTGCCGGGAGGCCCGTAGAGGATGAGCGATGCCGCACCTGAGCCCTCGGCGAGCCGGCGCAGCGGCGAGCCGGGTTGCAGCAGGTGATCCTGCCCGACCACCTCGTCGAGCGTCGCCGGGCGCATGCGGACAGCCAACGGCGCCGACGCGCCAACGGGACCGCCCGCGGTCGATCTCGGCTCGCCGGGGACGTCGAACAGACCGTCGGACACGCCTTCTGCTTACCACGCCGCTACGACGGCGGTTGGGTCACGAAGTCGATGAGTTCCTCGACACGGCCGATCAGCGCCGGTTCGAGGTCATTCCAATCGCGCACCCGGCCCCTGATCCGCTGCCACGCCCTCGCCGTGTCGGCCTGTTCGGTGTGAGGCCAGCCCAGCGCCCGGCATACGCCCTTTTTCCAGTCGGTGCCCCGCGGCACAGTGGGCCACGTCGAGATACCCAACCGGGCCGGCTTGATGGCCTGCCAGATGTCGATGAAGGGATGTCCGACGACGAGCGTGTTGACGCCGCCGGGTCCGCGCCGGACCGCTTCGGCGATGCGCGCTTCCTTCGAACCGGCGACGAGATGGTCGACGAGCACGCCGAGCCGGCGTCCTGGACCCGGCTGGAAGTCGTTGACGATGGCCACCAGGTCATCGACGCCGCCCAGGTGCTCGACCACGACGCCCTCGACCCGCAGATCGGCGCCCCACACCTGTTCGACCAGTTCGGCGTCATGTCGTCCCTCGACGTAAATGCGGCTGGCCAGTGCCACTTTCGCACGCGACTGCGGTACGGCGACGGACCCCGATGCGGTGCGCGCGGGGCTCGCTGGCGCCGTACGACGCGGCGCGGTGAGGATCACCGGCCGGCCGTCGATGAGGTATCCGGGACCGATCGGGAACGGCTTCCTGCGGCCGCGCCGGTCCTCGAGTTCCATCCGGCCGTATTCGACACGGACCACCGCGCCGACATATCCCGTCTGGGCGTCTTCGACGACCATGCCGATTTCCACCGGCTGTTCGGTCGAGCGATTCTTCTTAGAGCCGTGCGGGTTTCGGGCCAGCACGTCACGGCCGTAGCGATCATCCACGCGACGGATCCTATGATCACAACCGTGCTGTTGAACCGCGCCACGGCGGAGGGAATCGCAAACGGCACCATCACGCTCGTGTTGAGGCGCTGGGACGCGCCGCGCGCGAAGCCCGGCGGCACGCAACGCACGGTCGCAGGCACCATCCGCGTCGACGACGTCACCGAGTATCCGGGCCGCTACCGCGTCACCGCCGCGCAGGCTCGTGCCGCCGGCTATCCGGACGCGAAAACCGCACAGAAGGACCTGGACCGCAGGCCCGCACAGCACACGTACGTCATTGCGGTCTCCTACCTGGCGCCAGACGAGCGGCCCGAGCTCGCCTCCGATGACCGACTGTCGGAGGCCGACGTCGCCGCGATCACCGCACGGCTGAACCGCTGGGACACCGCCGGCTCACCGTGGACGAGACAGTACCTCGAGATGATCGGCGCCAACGAGGCGGTCCGCGCACCGGATCTTGCGGACCGCGTCGGCCTCGACGTGCCGCGATTCAAGCGCCGCGTGCGTCAGCTCAAGGGACTGGGCCTGACCATCAGCCTCGACGTCGGATATCGGTTGTCACCACGCGGCCGCGCGTATCTGCGGCTCACCAGTTAGCGCCACCCACCAACTTCAGACATGCCAGGCGGACGTCCGCGACGGCTTGGTCGGGATCGAGTTCGCCGCCGACCGTCCACGTCAGGACACCGAAGGTCACCTGCTCGACAAGGCGCGCAATCCGGATCTGCTCGGCGCTGGGGTGCTCGAACCCGGCGACCCGCAGGATCAGATCGCGCATGGTGTGATAGCCGGTGGGCCCGGACTGTGCCCGCACAGCCTGAGTCGACGTGATCATCGCGTGCGCAAGATGCTTGTGCCTCAACATATTCCGGCATGCGTCGGCCATGTAGTCCGCCACTGCGGTGGCTGCATCGGACGACGTGGGTGATGGCTTGAGGTTCTCGATCTGCGCGGTGAGCACCGCGGCGAACACGTGGTACTTCGACGGGTAATAGCGGTACAGCGTGCGCAGCGCGACGCCGGCTTCGGCCGCGACCTCCTGCGCCGTAATCCGGTCGAGTTCCCTGGCCCTGCCCAACCGAGCGGCCGCACGCAGAATCGCCGCCCGCCGAGCGTGTTGGTCATCGGTTGCGGGCAGCGCGGGTGGTCGTCGTTCGCCGATTCGCGGCATGGGGTCAGTATCGGCGCTTCCATCGCTGCCGCCATGCATGTACCGATGAGCGGGACGGGCCACCCGGATGGGTCGCGGCACGGTGAGTATCGACGAGTGACGGATCTAGCCAAGTACGGCCCCTGGGCGGTGATTGCGGGCGGTTCGGAAGGAGTGGGCGCCGAGTTCGCCCGATTGCTCGCTGACGCAGGATTGAATCTGGTCCTGATCGCACGCAAGTCGGCGCCACTCGAGGAAACAGCCGATCTGTGCCGTGGCCGCGGTGTCGAAGTGCGAACGCTGGCAGTCGATTTGGTCGAGCCAGCGGCCGTGGGCAGCATTGTCGATGCCACCGCCGACGTGGAGGTCGGCCTGCTGATCTACAACGCCGGGGCCAACACGTGTAGCGAACACTTTCTCGACGGTGCGCTGGCGGACTTCCAGCGTGTGATCGACCTGAATATCGGCACCATGATGGCTTTGGTGCAGCACTTCGGCAGGTCAATGCGCGAGCGCCGTCGAGGCGGCATCGTGATGGTCGGTTCGATGGCGGGCTATCTGGGTTCGATGCGGCACACCGTCTACGGCGGGGTCAAGGCGTTCGGACGCATCTTCTCCGAAAGTCTGTGGCTTGAATTGCGCGAGTTCGACGTTGACGTGCTGGAGCTGGTGCTTGGCGTCACCCGTACACCGGCGATGGAGAGGGTTGGGCTGAATTTCGACGTGCCGGGGCTGCGGGTCGGCGAGCCGGCCGACGTCGCCCGTGAGGGTCTCGAGCAGCTGCCCAACGGGCCCGTCTTCGTGGCCGGCGGCAACGGCGAGGACGTCGCGCGTCGCAATCATCCGGACCGCGCCAAGGTGGTCCTTGGCACGCACCGGGTGATGCAGAAGCTGTTAGGTGAGCACTAGCGGAGTCTCGAAACTGCACTCAGGGCTGTGATTCGGCGCGAATAACGACCCTGAGTGCAATATTTCACGCTCGAAGCTCTTCGCGGATTCGCGTAGCCGCGGCGATCAGCAATGGCTGGTATCGCTCCGGGGAAACCTTGTCGGGCAGCACAATTCCCAGAGCGGCACGCGCATCGATGGTCGCGGCCACCGATATCAGTCCGCGGCCGTAATCGCCGCGACGGCACACCACTCCTGTGCGGCGGATGTGGTGCAGCTCCGAGCTCAACGCCGGATCGGTGTCTTCAGGCGGTTGCACGGCGACCACCGCCAGCCCAAGCGCGAGTTCTGTTGCCCGAGAACGTGTTCCGACACGAGTGGGCACGTGCCCCTCGGGCCCGCCGCCCAGCCTGTCGATGTGGACGATGTCCTCGCCCCTGAGCACGCCAAGATGAATCACCGCACCGGTAGTGGCCTGCAGATGCTGCAGCACGGGTGCTGCCGCCTCGCGTAGCCGCAGGTCCGCGGCATCCCCTGCGCCCCACGACATCGCCCGGGCGCCAAGCCCGTATCCGCGCTCCGAATGCGCCAGCCAGTTCAGACGCACCAGATGATCCAGGATGCGGTGCGTGGTCGACCGCGGTAGCGCTGCGCGCGCCGCCACCTGATCCAGGCTCAAACCGACGGTGGCGTCGTCGAACGCGTCGATGATCGACGTAAACCTGTCCACCATCGTCACTGCGCACCCCAATCGACAAACGAGAATTCGTTCTACCGACGCTATGGTCCCGATGATCGGGACGCAAGCACCGTCGACGGGCGGATCGGGCTACAACACATTCGTGCGGATCGGACTGTCTACGCCGGTAGTGATTCAGATGCCCGGGGTGGCTTCTCCGTGGGAGCGCGACGCCGGCATCGACGACATCGCCCGCATCGCCGAGGCCGCCGACAACCTCGGCTTCGATTACCTGACGTGCTCGGAGCACGTCGCCAGCCCCGCCGGCGACGCGCAGGGCCGGGGGTCGACGTACTGGGATCCGCTAGCCACGTTGGCGTTCCTCGCCGCGCGCACATCACGCATCCGGCTGGCCACCTCGGTCGTCGTGCTGGGCTATCACCATCCGCTCGCGATTGCCAAGCGCTACGGCACGCTCGACCGGATCAGCGGCGGGCGCCTGGTGCTCGGCGTCGGCGTCGGCTCTCTGGCCGGGGAATTCGAGCTGCTTGGCGCGCATTGGGCCGACCGGGGTTCCCGCGCCGACGACGCGATGCGCGCGCTGCGGGCGTCGCTGTCGTCAAACCGCCCGGCATACAACGGCGAGTACTTCCGCTTCGACTCCGTCATCGTGGATCCCTGTGCCCTCCAGCCACGCGTCCCCATCTGGGTGGGCGGGCGCACTCGGCGGTCGTTGCGCCGGGCCGTCGAGCTCGGCGACGGGTGGATGCCGTTCGGGCTGCGCGCCGCTGACATCACGAGCTTCCTTGCGAGCGTTGATCTTCCGCCGAACTTCGATGTCGTTCTCGCGACTCCTCGGCTCGATCCCCTTGACAACGCTGTCGAAACCAGGCGGCAGCTGGACACGCTGCGGGAGTTGGGTGCGACGGCCATCACGTGCTCGGTAACCGCGACGTCCGCCGCCCACTTCTGCGACCAGTTGGCCGCCCTGAGCGACATCGGGAAGGAAACGCCGTGAGCGACGAGCGACTCGCCGAGTTGGAGAAGCGGATGCAACGCGTCGAGGATGAGCGCGCGATCGAGCGGCTGATCGCGTCGTACGGTCCGCTGGTCGACGCCGGCGAAGCCGAATTGGCGGCGCAGCTGTGGGCGGTCGACGGCGGCTATGACGTCGAAGGCTGGCCAATGCGCAGCCGTGACGATGTCGCGGCCATGGTGCGGTCGGATGCCCATCAGGGCTTGATCGGCCGCGGCTGCTGTCATTTCCTCGGCCCTGCCGTCGTCACCATCACCGGCGACGACGACGCGGTTGCCGTCTGCGAATCGATTCTGGTCGTCCATCGCGTCGAGGGGTTCACCGTGTGGCGTGCGGGCGCCAACCACTTCCGGCTCGAGCGCATCGACGCGCGCTGGCAAATCGTCGCCCGCACGACGCGGTCCCTCGACGGCAAGCCCGAGGCCCGCGAATTGTTGGCGGCCGGAGTCGCGGGCCGGTGAGCGCGGCACTGGAGGGCAAGGTCGCCCTTGTGACCGGGGCGGGAGCGGGCATCGGCGAGGGCATCGCTCGCCGCTTCGCCGACGAGGGAGCGCGGGTCGTTGTCGCCGAGATCGACGACGCCGCAGGCCAAACCGTGGCGTCAGCAATCGGCGGCGTGTTCGTCCACACCGATGTGTCCGATCGCTTGCAGGTCGAAAATGCCGTGCAGACAGCGCTTTCCGCATGCGGCGCGATCGACATCGTGGTGAACAACGCGTGGGGCGGCGGCTCGATCGGCCGGGTGGAGAACAAGACCGACGAGCAACTGGCAAAGGGCTTTGCGATCGGCTACTACGGCCCCTACTGGGCGATGCGCGCCGCTTTCCCGCACATGAAGGCGCGCGGGCAGGGCCGGATTGTCAACCTGTGCAGCCTCAATGGCGTCAACGCCCACATGGGTTCACTAGAGTACAACGCCGCCAAGGAAGCGTTGCGGACGCTCACCCGTACGGCTGCTCGCGAGTGGGCACCGACCGGAGTCACCGTCAACGCGCTGTGCCCGGCGGCCAAGAGCCAGGCGTTCTTTCGAGCTATCGGCGAGTATCCGGAGTTGGAGGCGATGGCCGACGCGGCCAACCCGATGGGCCGGATGGGCGATCCGTATGACGACATCGCCCCGGTGGCGGTGTTCCTCGCCAGCGACGGCTCGCGATATCTGACCGGCAACACGTTGTTCGTCGACGGTGGCAGCCACATCAACGGTGTTGCCTGGGCACCCGACCTCGACGCGTGAGTTTCTCGCGCGAGCGACCGCGTTTGTACGCTAATTATCGGCGTGTCGGCGTACAGACACGGTCGCTCGCGATGACTAGGTCGGGCCGCTGACTTCGGCGAGTTTGGCTGGGTCCGAGGTGATCTCGTCGATGATGGTGTGGATGAACCGCATCTTTTCCAGCACCGCGGGCGGCAGCACGAAGGGGTAGAGATCGGCCTTACCCATCGATCGATTCACCATGTTCAGCGCCCACGCCAGAGGCAGCCACATCTCGATCATCGTGTCAAATCCGCTGGGCCCCAACACTCGTCGCTCGATGGTGGCGCCGGCAGGTGTGAAGCCGAACGCGGCCGCGGTGTCAAGGGTGTCGCGGATGTGCAGGTAGTGGGCGAACGTTTCGGCCCAGTCCTCCGCGGGATGCATGGTCGCATAGGAGGAGACGTAATTCTCCTTCCAGTCGGGCGGCGGGCCTTCGTTGTAATGGCGATCCAGCGCGGCCTGGTAGTCGGCGTTCGGATCGCCGAACAACTCGCGGAACCGCTGCGAATAGGCCTGCGACGTGCCGACCAGCCGATAGAAGTAGTAGTGGCCGATCTCGTGCCGGAAGTGGCCGAGCAGCGTGCGATACGGCTCCTCCATCTCCACCCGCAGCTGCTCGCGGTGCACGTCGTCGCCCTCGGCGAGGTCGAGCGTGATCACGCCGTTGTGGTGGCCGGTGAACACCTTCTCGAACTCGCTGGACAGCAAGTCGAACGCCAAACCGAACTCGGGGTCCTCGTCGCGACCGACGATCGGCAGCTTCAGCTCATGCAGCTCGACGACGAGTCTGCGCTTGGCCTTCTCCGCCGCGGCGAATGCGGCAAGCGCCTTGGTGTCGGAGTCGTTGGGCCGTGTACGGGTCAGCGCGCACGCTCTGCACAGCTTCCTGATCGGCCCCTTCTCGACCAGCCAATTGCATTTGGCCAGATGCAGATTCGCGCACAACCGATACTCACTGGAGTCGACAGCACCGCCATGCTCACTGTCAGCGCCCGATGCGATGACCAGCAGAGCCATGTCGTCGAGAGAGAATCCCAGCCGGCTCCCGCATGACAGGCACAGCGAGTTCTCGAACGCCAGTCGCTGACCGCAGTTGGGGCAGTTGAAGTCACGCACGCAACATCTCACCTTCGCACGGCGCCACGTCGACAGCGACGTCGATCACGCTGCGGTCCGAGTCGGTGTAGATGATGCCGCGCAGCGGCGGGACGTCGGCGTAGTCACGGCCGAAACCGACGATGATGTAACGCTCGTCGACCATCTGGTCGTTTGTGGGATCCAAACCGAGCCACTGGTTTTGCGGCGTCCACACCGACGCCCATGCGTGCGTGGCGTCGATGCCGATCATGCGCTTCTTCCCAGGCGGCGGGTCGGTCGCCAGGTATCCCGACACGTAACTGGCCGCCAACCCGTTGGCACGCAGGCAGGCGATGGCCAGCCGCGCGAAGTCCTGACATACCCCTTCCCTGGCCGCCAAAACCTCGTTGACCCCGGTAGAAACCGTTGTCGAACCCGACCGGTAGGTGAAGTCGGAGTAGATCCGCGACGTCAGGTCGCGAAGCACCTCGATCAGCGGTCGTTCGGGCTCGAAACTCGGTGCGGCATAAGCGCGTAGCTCGTCGGTGATCTCCGGCGGCCTCAGGTCCAGGGTGAATTCGGTGGCCAGTGCACCGTCGAGGCCAACCGGCCGAGCGATCTCCCACGGCGCCCGTGCCGAACCCCCGCCGTAGAGATCGGGCGGCGGTGGATCCACTTCGACGACGGAGTTGCTCGTGATACTCAGCCTGTCGTGACGCTCGGTGACATGGAAATACGAGCTGATGTTGCCGTACACGTCGCGGCTGGTGGAGCTGTCAGCCGCCTCCGGGTCGATTACCAGTTCATGCGACAGGCAGCGCTGCCGCGCGGAGTCGCGCGGTGTGAGGAATCCACGGCCGTAGGAGCTGGTCACGACGTCGGAGTAGCGGTAGACCGTGCGATGCGTGACTTTGTAGCACCGGCTGGATCTCGAGGCGATAGGCCCGTCGGTCACGGCACCATCCGGCGCTCGGCCGGCCCCCACAACGGCTGCATGCCGCCGGGCAGCGACAGATGGGTCGCGGTGATGACGCGGGACAGCTCGCGAAGGTCGCGGTGCATCGAGTCGAGCAGGTCGGCGAGTTCAGCGCGCGTGCCGTCGGCGCTGACCTCTTCGAGGTCGGCGGGGTCAAGCCGACGCAGCCGGATGCCGATGTCGTCGACCAGGCGCTCCGGGCGTGACGATCCCGACGATCCGGGAAGCGCCTTGAGACCCGTTCGCAGCCGTTCGAGCTGGTAGACCAGCGACCGCGGATTCTCGGCGTCGAACAACACCAGGTCGGCCACAGCAGCCACACTAACCTTGCCCAAAGTGCGCCGCCGGTAGATGACCGCCGATTCGCATGCCACCAGCGTGGACTCGGTGATCGTTTGCTCCGCACCGGGAGCGCGCACCGTCGTCAGCGTCGCACGCAGCAGCGCCGTCAGCGTCAACCCACGCTCGATGCGTTTGCCGATGTCCATCATGGTCCAGCCGACGTCCTGGACCATCGACTCGGCAGCCACCCCGGACAGCGCCAGCATGCCGGCCAGCGTCAGGTTGTTCGTCGAAGACAGGAAGGCGTCGCCTTCGGTCTGCGACTCAGGCGGCGAACCGTGCGCGTGAAGAAGCGCGCGTTCGACCGCCGCGAGCACCATCCACGTGTCGTTGGACATCTGATCGCGCACTGCGCGGGCGGAGGACCCGAGCCGCTCGACCGACTGCGCCAGCGAGCCCGCGCGGTGCCGATCGGCCGTCAACGACCACAGCGTGCTCTGCGCCGTCGCGACCATCTCGGCGTAATCGGCGCCGGAACCCGTGTCGGTGCCGGTGATGTGGCCGAGCGCCGCGAGCAGGACGGGCACACACTCGCTGCCCTCCAGCTCACGGCGATAGCGGAATTCGTGATAGCGCTCCCTGGTGACGGTAAGTAGCCGGGCCATGTTCTCGGCGCGCTCCGCGTAGCGGCCCATCCAGAACAGGTCGGACAGCACGCGCGGCGAGCTGATTCCCCGCGTCGGGCTCGGCGTGATCGCGGGCAATTCGACCATAGGGGCAGTCGGCACCCGCTCGGCCGTCACGCGGGTCGGTGTGCACACCCAGATGTCTTTGGCGGCAATGTTGTTCAACTTGAATGCGGCGTTGCCCGGGGCAAGCAGATAACCCAGCCCGCCAATCATCGGTGCGTATCCGCCGCGCTGGGAGACGGTGAACAGCCGCATTCCGACGCTGGCCGACGACAGTCCGCCCGCGTAGTAATCGGTTGGGGCCGAGGAGAACTGCGGCAACTCCTGACCGACCCACTGCCAGGGGGCGGCCTCGATGCGCGCGGTCAGGGTCTCGATCTGTGCGGACGACAGCCCGGGACCGACGATTGCCTCTGCACCGGTGACCGACTTGATCAGCAGTGACGACAGGTTTGTCAGGAGATGCGAGCGTTCGGTGCTGTCGCCGCCCCAATACATCGGAGCAGTCTGAAGCAACGGCGTCTCGCCAAGCAGCCGCTCGGCCAGCTCGGGCAGAAAGCGAAGCAGCCCAGGGCTTTCCAATATGCCGCTACCCAACGTGTTGACCACCGTCACCGCGCCGCGCCGGAGCACCTCGACGAGTCCGACCACACCGAGGCGAGAGTCGGCGCGCAGGTCCAACGGATCCGCATACTCGGCGTCCACGCGGCGCAGCACCACATCGACTCGTTTCAGGGTGCCCATCGACCGCATCCACAGCTTGCCGTCGCGCACCACCAGGTCGGCGCTTTCCACCAGAGGGAAGCCCAGCACGCTGGCCAGGTACGCCTGGTCGAATGCGGTTTCGGAGTGGATGCCGGGACTGAGCACCACCACCACGGGCTCTTCCGCCGACTCCGGCGCGGCGTCGATCAACGCCAGCCGCAGCGCCTGGGCCCACGGCGAGGCCGGCCGGGGCCCGATCCGCTCGTAGAGGTCGGGGATGGCGTGTGCCACCACGCGGCGGTCGGCGAGGGCGTAACCCGCGCCCGACGGTGCCTGTGTCCAGTCGGCGTTCACCCGAAAATCGCCATCTGCGGTGCGGCTGATGTCGCAGCCGTGCAGGAACAGCTGGTGGCGCCCGGGCACCTCGATGCCCCTGGCCGCCCTGACATAGCCGGGATGGGCGAACAGCAACTGCGCGGGCAGCACCCCGCTGGTCAGCGAATGACGCGGCCCGTACAAGTCGGCGAGCACCGCGTCGAGCAGCCGGGAGCGCTGCACCAGACCGGATTCCAGCGTGTCCCAATCCGCCGCGGAAATGACGAGCGGCAGCGCATCGAGGTGCCACGGCCCTGGCTCCGCGGTGCCGTCCCCGTTGGTGACGGCGTCGCCGTGCCGGTCGACCTGGATATAGGTGATGCCATCGTTGTCGACCAGACTGCGCACCACCGCCCGCAGCTGGTTCAGGCCGCCACGACCGCGTTCACCGATGCATTCGGCCAGCTCCCGCCAGGCGGGCCGGACATTGCCTGCCGCGTCGACGAATTCGTCGTAGCCGGCGGCCGCCCTGTCGCCGCGCACGTCGAACAACGCCTGCTGGGCCCGGGTCGTGCGGTAACGCGCCAGAAGGTTGTCGATGTCGTGCGGACTCGCGTCGGGAAATGAAGGTGACGGGCCGCTTGCGGGTAGTGCCATTACTGGAGAACGGTACGCACCCGGCGCAGATCCAAGATGCCGGGCGCGCCCATGTCGGTGGATTGCCGCGCCTGCTTCTCGCGGAGGTCCGACATGTCGAGGCTGCCCGGTGTGAAACCTGTCGCCTCGAAGCGCCTGCCGCGCCGCGATTCGGCCTCCACGGCGTTGACGGGCGGGTTGTCGTACGAGCGGCCACCCGGATGGGAGACGTGATAGGTACAGCCGCCGCGGGACATGCCCGTGACCGTGTCGACGAGTTCGAAACGCAGCGGACCGTCGACGGTGATGGTCGGGTGCAGCGCGCTTGGCGGCTGCCACGCCCGGAACCGCAACCCGCCGACCTGGATGTCGGGTTTCTCGGTGGCCAGCATCGGGATCGGGTAGCCGTTGGCGGTGACGATGTAGCGGTGCCGGTCCGCGCCGACCAGCCGGACCTGGATGCGCTCCACCGACGAGTCGACGTAGCGCGCGGTGCCGCCGGCAGTGGACTCCTCGCCGAGGACGTTCCACGGTTCGATCGCGCCGCGCAGTTCGATCTCCACACCGTCGAAGACCGCGGTGCCGATGCGTGGGAAGCGGAACTCGGTGAACGGGTCAAGCCAGCTGGTGTCAAAGTTGATGCCGTGTGCGCGCAGATCCGCCGCGACGTCGGCGATGTCATGAATCAGGAAGTGCGGCAACAGGTATCGGCCGTGCAGGTTTGCGCCATGGCGGATCAGCGGCGCCCGCAGCGGCTTGTCCCAGAACCAGGCGACCAGCGAGCGCACCAGAAGCGACTGAACCATCGCCATCTGGAAATGCGGCGGCATCTCGAAACCGCGCAGCTCCAGCAGGCCCAGCCGACCACGCGCACTGTCGGGACTGTAGAGCTTGTCGATGCAGAACTCGGCGCGGTGGGTGTTGCCGGTGATGTCGGTGAGCAGGTGCCGCAGCGCCCGGTCGGTGATCCACGGCTTGGAGGCGCCGGCTCCGTTGGTCAACCGGTCGATCTCGGCGAACGCGATCTCCAGCTCGTAGAGCGCCTCGGCGCGGCCCTCATCGACGCGCGGCGCCTGCGAGGTGGTGCCGATGAAGCGCCCGGCGAACAGATAGGACAGCGACGGGTGACGCTGCCAGTAGGTCAGCAACGACACCAATAGGTCAGGGCGGCGCAGCAGCGGCGAGTCGGCCGGGGTGATGCCGCCGAGGGTGATGTGGTTGCCGCCGCCGGTGCCGCCATGAGTGCCGTCGACGTCGAACGATTCGGTGGACAACCGCGCCAGCCGGGCCTGCTCGTAGAGGGTTTGCAGCTGCTGCTTCTGCTCGGCGAAGCTGGCCGTCGGCGCCACGTTGACCTCGATGACCCCGGGGTCGGGGGTGACCGTCATCGAGGTGATCCGCGCGTCCGGCGGCGGACCGTAGCCCTCGATGACGACGGGGCAGTCGGCCTTGGCAGCGGCGGTCTCGACCCGCCGGATCAGGTCGACGAAGTGCTCCAGTTCTTCTGTCGGCGGCAAGTACACGTAGAGGAACTCGGCCCCGCCTTCTTCGCGCCTGATCTCGGCGACCATCGCCGTCGTCGGCGCGGACTCGGCATCCTCGACGACCGCGTCGCCGGGTTCTGGGTCGGCGGCCAGGCTGCCGCGGCGGCTCAGCGGATCGGCCTCATACGACGGCCGCGGCGCATCCCAGCTGATCGAGTCGAGCGGTAGCCGCAGACCCGCCGGCGAGTCACCTTCGAGCAGCACGATGCGGCCGCGGCGCAACTGCCAGTCGGCGCTGGCCCAGCCGGAGTCGTCGTCGCGGCGATGCAACGGCAGCACGTGGGCGGTGGGTTCGCTGACGGGCGCCTCGAGCCGGGCCAGAAGCGCGGAACGGGCGTCGGCGGCGTCGGCCTCCAGATCCTCGGAGGCCGCGACGGGTTCGCCTTCGGGTTGGCGCACCGCGTTGGCGAGCCGGCTCAGCGGGTCCTCGAAAGCCGGCCGCACCGCCGACGCAGGGAGCCCGAGCCCGTCGGCGATGGCGCCAAGCACCTGCTGGCCCGCATCGGGGGCGATCGCCGCTGGCACGGCGTCGGCGGCCCACGGATCAGCCAGAAGCGCCTCGTTCGTCCACAGCGGCTCGCCGTCCGTACGCCAATGCAGTCCAATCTGCCAGCGCGGCAACGGTTCTCCGGGATACCACTTGCCCTGGCCGCGCTGGACCAGACCCTGCGGCGCCCACACCTTCTTCAGCCGCGCGGCAAGGTCGGATGCGCGCTGGCGCTTGTGCGGCCCGTCGGCGTCGGTGGTCCACTCCGGGTCTACCTGGTTGTCGATCGAGACGAACGTCGGCTCGCCCCCTACGGTGAGGCGGACGTCACCGGCGGTCAGGCGCTCGTCGACGCGGGCGCCGAGCGCGTTGATCGCGGCCCACGCCGTCTCGGTGTAGGGCAGGGTGACGCGCGGATCCTCGTGCACACGAGTGACGAGGTTGGTGAAGTCGAGCGTCGTCTCGCACGGTTCCGTGGCTCCGGTGATCGGCGCCGCCGATTCGGGGTGCGGCGTGGCCGACAGTGGGATGTGGCCTTCCCCGGCGAACAATCCCGACGTCGGATCCAGGCCGATCCAGCCGGCGCCGGGGATGTACACCTCGGTCCACGCGTGCAGGTCGGTGAAGTCGGCGGCAGGACCGGACGGGCCGTCGAGCGCCTCGACGTCGGAGGTCAACTGCACCAGGTAGCCGGACACGAAGCGAGCCGCGAGACCCATCTGGCGCAGGATCGAGACCAGCAACCAGGCCGAGTCGCGGCACGAGCCGATCCCGGTGCGCAGCGTGTGATCCGGGGTCTGCACGCCGGGTTCCATCCGCAGGCTGTAGCCGACGTCGGCGTTCACGGCGCGGTTCAGCGCGACCAGGAAGTCGATGGTGCGAGTGCCCCTGCCGAATCCCGGGTCGCTTCGCTCCTGCCCTCCGAACGCGACGGAGAAATTCCTCACCCACGCCTGGGTCAGGTCGCCGGGTCCCGACTCTTCGCCGTTCTCGTCGACCGGACGCAGGTAAGGCTTGAGGTCCTCGGCCAGTGCCTTCGGGTAGGTGAAGCCGACCTTTTCTGCCCAGTCCTCGATGAAGAAGTCGAACGGGTTGATCACCTTCATGTCGGCGATCAGCCCGACCGTGATGGTCAGGCTGCGGGCACGGTTCGGGAAGACCAGCCGGGCCAGGAAGTTGCCGAACGCGTCCTGTTGCCAGTTGATGAAATGATCGTCCGGCTCCACCCGCAACGAGTACGCCTCGATCGGGGTACGCGAGTGCGGCGCCGGACGCAGCCGAACGACGTGGGGATGCACCTCCACCAGCCGATCGAACGTGTAGCTGGTGCGATGCTCCAGCGCCACCTTGATACCCATCAGGCGATCCCATCACACGCTGGTTGAGCGTGCACACCGTGTCATCTGGCGCTGGACCGCTGGTAGACCCACAGCACCAGCACCGCAGCCAGCACGATGCCCACCAGGTTCACCGCGAGTTGGGCTGCCGACTGCAGGGCGATGTCCCAATCGCCGACGGTTGCGGCAACGACGGCGAAGCCGGCCGCAGGCACGGTCGTCACCGAGATGAAAACCCCAACCAGCGCAGCAGATTTCGCGGATACAAGCGAGAGCATTCCCGCCGCACCCGCCAGCATCGCGACGACCAACGAGAACGGACCGACCTGGAAGATGAAGTCCACCTCGCTGAGTTCGCTGGTGCTGTCCAGCGTCACCCAGCCGATGGCTTCGACGGCCAGCGTGAACACTGCTGTGACGGCCATCGCTGCCGGAAACCCGATCACCAACGCCAGCGCGGCGCGACGCGCCAGGTGCAACCGCCTGCGGACCAGCGCGACGGCCAGCGCGGCCAGTGGCCCGAACTCCGGGCCGACGACCATCGCGCCGACCACGGTCACCGGCGAATCGGTGACCACACCCACCGCGGCGATCATGCAGGCGATGCACAAGAACATCAGATACGTGATGGTCAGGCTGGACTCCTCGCGGGTCCGCGACACCAGCTCGTCCCAGATCACCGCGTCGGCGGGCTCACCCTCCGCCTCGTCCTCAGCGCGGTACGCCCGGGTGGACAGCACGGTGTCGACGAAGTCGAGCGTGATCGCGCCGCGCTCCTTGACGCCGAGTGCCTTGAGTTCACCGACGACGTCGTTGGCTGACTCTCTGGCGATGTCGGCGGTGATCTCGTCGCCCTGTGGCTCCAGCGCGGCGTCGCGGTGCACGACGAGATGCGCCACCCCCGGGTTGGCACGAAAGATGTCGATGACCTCATCGCGCAATTCGGTCGGTGTGATCACCCGCAAATGCAGCACGTTGGGCACAGTAGCGGCGCGCTGCGGCGTACGCTCGCGCCATAGCTAATTCACGGGGGTGAGTCATGGCTTCAATTGGCTTTGTCGTTCCGGTCCTGCCCGGCAAGGAGCAAGCGGACCGCGAATGGATGGACGCGATGGACGGTGCGCGGCGGGAGGAGTACCGATCCGCGTGGCGCGGCGCCGGTGTGACCCGGCACTCGGTCTGGCAGCAGCAGACCGAGGATGGGACCGTGGATGTCGTGTATATCGAGGCCGACGACATATCGGCCGCGCTACAAGACATTTCACGGTCGGACGAGCCATTCCAGCGTTGGTTCCGGGAGCGGGTCCTCGATGTCCATGGCATCGACCTGACATCGCAAACGCCGCCGCAATCCGAGCAGATTCACGACACCAGCTTCTAACCTGAGGTCGTGGCTTCCTGGGACGATGTCGCGCGCATTGTCGGTGAGCTTCCCGAAACGGCGGAACCGTCGCCGCGCAACTGGCGTGTGCGCAAAAAGCTGATCGCGTGGGAAAGACCGCTGCGCAAGGCGGATTACGAGGCGCTCGGCGATGCCGCCCCCGACGGTGATGTTCTGGGCGCGCGGGTGCCCGACGAAGGCGTGAAGTTCGCGTTGATCGCCGACGATCCAGCCGTGTACTTCACCACGCCGCACTTCGACGGGTATCCCGCGGTGCTGGTCCGGCTGGCCGAGATCGGCGTGCCGGAACTCGAAGAATTGATCACCGAGGCGTGGCTCGCGCAGGCGCCCAAAACATTGGTGAAGGCGTTCCTGCAGAACAGCGGCTAGTGACCTGCCGAACGAGGATGATCTGCAGGTATGCGTGCGACAGATCCCACTTTTTACCGCAGCCCGGGTGCTGCTGTCGCGGCGGTGCCCGAGCAACTCGCTTACGTTGCCGCATTCGATCCGGCCGGCGTCAAGAAAGACGCGCTTGCGGTGGTCGATTGCGACCCGAACTCCCCGACACACGGCCAGGTGGTCGGCTGGTCGGACCTGCCCACTGCCGGCAACGAACTGCACCACTTCGGCTGGAACGCCTGCTCCAGCGCGCTGTGTCATGAAGGGCATTCCAGTCACCTGGAGCGCCGCTATCTCGTCGTCCCCGGCATTCGATCGTCGAACACCTACGTGCTCGACACCAAGCCAGATCCGCGAAACCCCTTGGTAACGCATACCATTGAGGCTGGCGAGCTAGCAGCCAAGGCCGGCTACTCGCGGCCTCACACGGTGCATTGCGGCCCCGGCGGCATCTTCATGTCGGCGCTCGGTGGCGCCAATGGCGAGGACGGTCCCGGCGGTGTCGCGCTGCTCGACCACGACACGTTCGAGGTGATCGGGCCGTGGGAGGCCGACCATGGACCGCAATTCTTCGCCTATGACTTCTGGTGGCACCTTCGCTACGACACCGTGGTGACGTCGGAGTGGGCGACACCGTCGATGATCGAAGACGGGCTCAGGCCAGAGGACCTGCTTGGCAGAAAGTTCGGCCACCACCTGAACTTCTGGAGCCTGTCGGAGCGCAAACTGATCCAGCGTGTTGACCTCGGCGACGAGCACCAGATGGTGCTCGAACTTCGCCCGGCTCACGACCCGTCGAAGTCTTACGGCTTCGTTGGCGTGGTGATCAGCGTCGAGGATCTGTCGGCCTCGATCTGGCTGTGGCACAAGGACGAGGGCTACCAATGGTCAGTCGAGAAGGTCATCACTATTCCGGCCGAACCCGCAGACGCCGACGACCTGCCTCCCGCGCTCAAGCCGTTCGGCGCCGTGCCGCCGCTGGTGTCCGACATCGACCTGTCGGTCGACGATCGGTGGCTGTACGTATCATGCTGGGGCACAGGCGAACTCAAGCAGTTCGACGTCAGCGATCCGTTCCACCCGCGTGAGACGGCTTCGGTTCGGCTCGGCGGTGTGGTGCGGCGTCAACCGCACCCGGCGCAACCCGACGTGCAGCTCGCCGGTGGGCCGCAGATGATCGAGATCAGCCGCGACGGCCGACGGGTGTACGCAACCAACTCGCTGTACGCGTCGTGGGACGAGGTCTTCTACCCCAACGGGGTCGGTGCGTGGATGGCCAAGCTGGACGCCGATGTCGACGCCGGCGGGCTCGCTCCCGACGCGGGCTTCTTCCCGCATGGCGACGACTTTCGCGGGCTGCGGGTGCACCAAACCCGGCTGCAGGGCGGCGACGCGTCCAGCGATTCCTATTGCTTTACCGACTAGATTTGCGCCGAAACGGTATTCCAGCAGACGGTTACTCGAACGTCTTCTGCGCCGTTACATTGTCGTCGCGGGGAAGCCAACTAGCCCTTGCTGATCCGGACGGCCAGCTCGTCGGGGGGCACGCGATGGCCGTCAGAGCAGCGGATCTCGACTGTGGCCTCCGCGCCGCAATCCTTGTGCGCCAACCGCAGTGAAGCGTTGTACGGCAGATGTCGTCGCCCCCACTCGAACATCCCCCAGATGACCGGCATGAAGTCCAGCCCCGCATCGGTGAGCACGTATTCGTCGCGGCTTCGCTGGCCCGGCTCCTGGTAGGGCCGACGCGTGAGCAGCCCGGCGTCGACGAGTTCGGACAGGCGCGCGGACGCGGCGGCCTTGGTAATGCCGACGCGCCGCCAGAAGTCCTCGAACCTGGTGGTGCCGTAGTAGGCCTCACGCATAATCAGCATCGCCGACTTGGTCCCCAGCAGGGCCATGGTCTTTTCGATCGGGCACTGGCCCACCGCCGACCAGGCGTCCCGGTCGGCCAGCCTGCCCTGGAGCACTGTCATGGAATTCACTCTCCTCCTGGGTTGTTGCCAGTATACCCAGGTGGTATAGCTGGGTATGGAGAACATCACTCAGCGTCGAGTTACAGGAGGCAGGAATGGCCGGATATGCGGGCCGGGACGCGGTCATCGTTTCAGCGGTACGCACGCCGATCGGAAAGGGCAAGGCCAGCGGCGCGCTGCACGACGTCCTGCCCGTCGACCTGCTGGCGCACAGCCTGCGCGAGCTGGTCAGCCGGACCGGGATCGATCCCGTCCAGATCGACGACGTCATCACCGGCGCGGTGACCCAGGTGGGAGACCAGGCCGCCAACATCGCACGCAACGCACTACTCGGTGCCGGCTTCCCAGAAAGCGTTCCCGGCACCACCGTTGACCGCCAGTGCGGCAGCAGCCAGCAGGCGATTCACTTCGCCGCGCAGGGCGTGATCTCGGGTGCCTACGACATCGCCGTCGCGGCAGGCGTCGAATCGATGTCTCGGGTGCCTATGGGTTCGAGCGTGTTGCCAGGAAGCGACCCGTTCGGTGCGATGGCGCAGCGCTATCCCGAAGGCCTTGTCCCGCAAGGCATCAGCGCCGAACTGATTGCCGCCAAGTGGGGATTCTCGCGACAGCAGCTCGACGAGTTCTCCGCGGGCAGCCACGAGAAGGCCGCGGCCGCAACCAAAGAGGGCCGATTCGACAACGAGCTGATCCCGATCAACGGCTTGACCACCGACGAGATCATCCGCCCCGGTACGACGGTGGAAACGCTCGCGGGACTCAAGCCTGCGTTCTACGACCCCTCTTATGGGGCACGCTTCCCGCAGATCAAGTGGGAGATCACACCGGGCAACTCCTCGCCGCTGTCCGACGGCAGCGCGGCGGTGTTGATCACTACCAGCGAGGTGGCTGCGCGGCTGGGCCTGCGTCCGCTGGCCCGGATCCACACCACGACCGTCGTCGGCTCCGATCCGCTGTACATGCTGACCGGTGTCATCCCGGCGACCGAAAAGGTCTTGCAGCGGGCCGGTTTGACGCTTGCCGACATCGACCTGTTCGAGGTCAACGAGGCGTTCGCACCTGTGGTGATGGCGTGGGCGCACGACACCGGAGCGGATCTGGCCAAGACCAACGTCAACGGCGGGGCGCTCGCGATCGGGCACCCGTTAGGCGCCAGCGGCGCGCGGCTCATGACGACCCTGGTCAACGCACTCGAGCAGCGCGGTGGCCGCTACGGGCTGCAGACCATGTGTGAGGCCGGTGGCATGGCGAACGCCACCATCATCGAGCGGCTGTAAGGCCGCGAAACAGAAGCCAGGGTCGCGATCCGGTGCCTTTCGCGACCCTGGCTTCTGTTTGGGCTAGGCCTTCTGCAGCTCGAACAGCGGGATGACCCTGCTCGTCTTGGCCTGGTATTCACCGAAACCCGGCGCCAGGGCGACGACCTTCGGATATACCGCGTCGCGCTCGTCGCGTGGCAGTTCGCGGGCCACGACGTCGTAGGCATCGGTGCCCACTTCTATGCGCGCCCGCGGATTGGCCCGCAGGTTGTGCACCCAGTCGGGATTGTTGTCCGCGCCCGCCTTGGAGCCGATGATGATCATCTTCTGATCAATGGTCAGGTACGCCAGCGGTGCGAGACGTGGCTGGCCCGATTTGGCGCCGGTGGAGGTCAGCAGTAGCAGAGTGGCGCCTTCGAACGGGCCGCCCACCTTGCCGCCGTTGGTGCGGAACTCCTCGACGATGTTCTGGTTGAACGCCTTCATGGTGTCGGCGTCGGGTACTTCGGTCATCTCTCGACTCCTGCGGTCATGACCCTTCAATCTTTTCCGGCTTGGCGTCTATTCCCGATTCCTTGCGCTGCTGCGGCGTGATCGCTGAGGGCGCACCGGTCAACGGGTCGACACCGCCGCCGGACTTCGGGAACGCGATCACTTCCCTGATCGAATCGGTACCGGCGAGCAGTGCGGTGATCCGGTCCCAACCGAACGCGATGCCGCCGTGCGGCGGTGCGCCAAAGGTGAACGCCTCCAACAGGAACCCGAACTTGTCCTGCGCTTCGTCGTGGCTGATTCCCATCATCGCGAAGACCCGCTCCTGCACGTCGCGGCGGTGGATACGGATGGAGCCGCCACCGATTTCGTTGCCGTTGCAGACGATGTCGTAAGCGTTGGCGAGCGCCGCGCCTGGGTCTGTGTCGAATGTGGCCTCCGACTCGGGCTTCGGTGCGGTGAACGCGTGGTGCACGGCTGTCCACGCCCCTGAGCCGACCGCGACATCGCCGTGTGCGGCGGCCTCGTCGGCTGACTCGAACAGCGGCCAGTCGACGATCCAGGTGAATGCCCACGCATCCGGGTCGATCAGGTTGAGCCGCTTGGCGATCTCGATACGGACCGCGCCCAATAGTGCCCGCGCCGTCTTGGCCGGGCCCGCGGAGAAGAAGATGCAGTCCCCCGGTTGGGCGCCGACATGCGCGGCAAGGCCGTCGCGTTCGGTGTCGGACAGGTTCTTGGCGACCGGACCACTGAGCGTCCCGTCGTCACCCACCAATACGTAGGCCAGCCCGCGGTGGCCACGCTGCTTGGCGAACTCCTGCCACCCGTCGAGGGTGCGCCGCGGCTGCGACGCGCCGCCCGCCATGACGACGGCACCCACATGCGGCGCTTGGAAGACCCGAAATGTGGTGTCCGAGAAGTACTCTGTGCACTCCACCAGTTCGACGCCGAACCGCAGATCGGGTTTGTCGGAGCCGAATCTGCGCATCGCCTCGGTATACGTCATCCGCGGGATCGGGGTCGGCAGGTCGTAGCCGACCAGCGCCCACAGCGCCTTGAGGATCTCCTCGGACACCGTCATCACATCGTCGGAGTCGACGAAGCTCATCTCCATGTCGAGCTGCGTGAACTCCGGCTGACGGTCCGCGCGAAAGTCTTCATCGCGGTAACAGCGGGCGATTTGGTAGTAGCGCTCCATGCCGGCGACCATCAGCAGCTGCTTGAACAGCTGCGGGCTCTGTGGCAGGGCGTAGAAGTTGCCGGGCTGCAGGCGCGCGGGAATCAGGAAGTCGCGGGCGCCTTCGGGCGTCGACCGCGTCATCGTCGGGGTTTCGATCTCGACGAAGTCGTGGCGGGCCAGCACGTCGCGGGCGGCGGCGTTGACCTTGGAGCGCAGGCGAATCGCCGCTCCCGGCCCCTCGCGGCGCAGATCGAGGTAGCGGTATTTGAGCCGGGCCTCCTCACCCGCCTGCTCGTCGAGCTGGAAAGGCAGCGGCGCGCTCTCCCCCAGCACTGTCAGCGAGACGGCATTGACTTCGATCTCCCCCGTCGGGATCTCGACGTTGGCGTTGCCTTCCGGCCTGATCTCGACGACGCCGTCGACGGCGATGCAGAACTCGGCGCGCAGCCGGTGGGCCGCCTCAAGCACGTCGGCGTCGCGGAACACCACCTGCGACACCCCCGATGCGTCGCGCAGGTCGATGAAGATGACGCCGCCGTGGTCGCGGCGACGCGCCACCCAGCCGGCGAGCGTGACCTTCTGCCCGGCATCGGTGGGCCGCAACGAACCGGCGGCATGACTGCGCAGCACAAAAACTCCTTGTGAATGGCCTGAGGAGAGGACTGCCACAGTGTAGTGGGGACCCCCTGCCAGTATCTTTGGCGTTCGTGGATCAGCGCTTGCGCGAAGACCATCGCCCGCGCACCAACACGGCGGTCATCGGGCCGGGCGCTATCGGGTCGACGGTCGCGGCCTTCCTTCACGCGGCGAGCCACCGGGTGACGATGTGCGGACATACGCCGCCGCGACGACGTGGCCGACCTGGCGCGCCGCTACCTGACCGAATGTCTGGCGGTCGCCCGGGCCGACGACGCCCACCTCGGCGACGGGGTGGTCGACGAAATCATCGGCCTGTTGGCCAACTCACCGCCGGACATCACGACGTCCATGCTGACCGACCGGGAGGCAAATCGGCGCCTCGAGTGAGACATCCGCAACGGCGTCATCACGCGCAAGGCGGCCGAGCACGGGCTGTCCACGCCGATCAGCGACGTGCTGGTGCCGTTATTGGCGGCGGCCAGCGACGGTCCTGGTTAAGATTCCGGCCCGTGCCTGATCTGTACCCGTGCGAGCGCGTCGGCCTGGAACTCATCAACACCGCGCGGTTCCGCTCGACCAACTCCGTGGACTTGGCCATCACACCTGCGCAACTGTGGCAGGTCCTCGAGGAAGCGGAGTCCTGGCCGCTCTGGTCACCGTTGACCCGTATGACCTGGACCAGCCCGGCGCCATTTCGGCTCGGCAGCACCCGCGCTATCGAGATGCGCAACGGCGGCGCCGCCCTCGAAGAGGTCATCGCGTGGCAACCTCACAGCCACATGGCTTTCCGTATGAACAAGAGCTCCTTTGCGAGGGAGCGTGCATCGGTCGAGGAGCACCGGATCGAGCCGACTCCGCAGGGTTGCCGGCTGACCTGGACGCTCGCGCACGACCCGCAAAACCCGCCGTTACTGGCCAGGATCATCGCAAAACGCGTGATGACTTCCAAATATCGCGAGTACTTGGCCAAGCTGCGCCAGTACACCGACCAGCGCTTCGGCATGACGATCTAGTAGGCCAGACACCGACGTCTACTGTGTATGGTCATGCACTCCTGCGAGCGCGTCGGCCTGGACTTCATCGGCGGCGCACCGTTCCGATTCGTCAGCACCGTCGACCTCGCGATCACACCCGAGCAGCTATTCGAGGTGCTGGCCGACGCTGAGTCCTGGCCCCAATGGGCGACGGTGATCACCAAGGTGACGTGGACCAGTCCCGAACCCCGCGGCGTAGGCACCACGAGGACGGTTCACATGCGCGGCGGCATCGTCGGCGATGAGGAGTTCCTGGCCTGGGAGCCGTTCACGCACATGGCTTTTCGGTTCAACGAAGCGTCCACCGGCAGCATCGCCGCGTTCGCGGAGGATTATCGTGTGCTCCCCACCGCCGGCGGCTGCCACCTGACCTGGGTGATGGCGATGAAGCCAAACGGCGTTGCGGCACGCCTGGGCATGTCACTGGGTCGGCCGGTGATGGCCCGGATGTTCCAGAAGTTCCTCTACAACCTGCGCGACTACAGCGACAAGCGGTACGCCGCGGCTAGCTAGCCGCGAAACGTACGTTTTGTAGCGCCCTTCTCGCACTTTTTCTACAAAACGTACGGTTCGGCACTGCCGGCTAGTAGAGCCCGACCCAGGCCTTACGGCGCGCGGCGTCGGGATCGGAGACCACCGTGTCGCGGGCCGTTTCGATGATGCGAGTGAAGCGACGTTCGGTGTCGTAGACCGGCCAATCGTGCCCGCTGGACCACCGGATCTCTCCGCTCTCCCAGCCCTTTGCGGCGAAGTCCAGCCACGCCCGCTGCATGCGCCGACCGACCGACGGCTGCAGCCGCCGCCCAAGCGGATGCAGTTTGCGGCCGATGAACGACGCGTAGCTGTGCTGGATGTGCACGATTTCGCTGCCATGGGTGGCGCCGAGCCCGAGCACCCGCAGGCTCCAACCGAAGTGGTCGAAGCGGTACATGTGGGTCGGCGCGTGGGTGCTGTACGCGTCGGCGAACGCCCAGGCCGGGCCACCGAACATGACATCGGAGCCGAACGCGACCAGCGCGCGCCGGCGCGGGTAGTCCGGGTACGCGGCCAGCACCCGTTCCTTGGCGTCCGGCGCGACCCGCTCGAAATAGGCGTTGATGGACGCCGGCGTGGTCGGCAGCATCGGTGGCTTGGTCCAGGCGAACATCGAGGCCTCATGGCTGTTGGTGCCGATGATCAGCGGCACCCGCGCCAGCTCGCCCGCGCGCGCCGCGTCGACGGGATGCTGCGGCAGCAGGTCGACGCCGTAGGTCAGCCCGTAGGCCAGAGTCGGTGTCGTCGCCGAACTCTTCAGCTGCAGCCACCCCGCGGCACGCCGCAGCTGGCGCTGCGGTAGCGCCTTGACCTCCGTCGGGCTGACACCCAGGCGGTGCAGGAAGTCGTGTGCTTGCTTCGCTCGCACCTCACGATCGGCAATGAGCGGCAACGCCGGACTCTGGGCTATCGCCCGGCTGAACAGCCCGTCGGCCTCCGGGCTCGCCAGCAGCGCGAGCACCGACGTCGCACCCGCCGACTCGCCGAACACGGTGACCCGGTCGGCGTCACCGCCGAACGCCGCAATGTTCTCGCGGATCCAGCGAAGTGCGGCCATCTGGTCACGCAGTGCCAGGTTGTCGTCGAATCCGTCGCCAAGGTCGCCGAGCTCGAAACCCCCGAACACCCCGATCCGATAGGTGACGTTGACAACCACCACGTTTCCATTGGCGGCCAGCGGCGACCCGTTGTAGAGCTGAAACTGGCCAGCGCCAAACACGAACGCGCCGCCGGGAATCCACACCATGACCGGCAACGACCCATTGGTGTCGGGCGACCACACCGTCAGCGTCAGACAGGCCTCGTCGCGCACCTTCGGATCGTCGCGGCCACCCCCGACGAACGACTTGCCCTGCGGCGGCAGCGGACCGTGTTCGAGTGCGTCGCGCACACCGGTCCACGGTCGCAGCGGGGCAGGCGCCAGGAATCGACGCTCGCCCACCGGCTGCTCGGCGTACGGAATGCCACGCCAGACGCCGACGCCTCCCTCGGTCGTGCCGCGCAGGTCTCCCTGGCCGGTGTGCACGACGGTCGAATGTCCGACAACGAGGGCCACACCGAAATCGTAGTGTGCAAAGCTGATGGCATGACCTTCAACGAGGGCATGCAAATCGATACGAGCACCACGTCGACCAGCGGCGGCGGTCGCGGTCCAGGGCGTGGAATCGCGGTCGGCGGTGGCGTCGGTGGGTTGCTCATCCTCGTGGTGGCGCTGTTTCTCGGCGTCGACCCGAGCACGGTGATCCCCCAAGAACAGCAGATCGGCACCGAGGGCGTCGAAGCACCTGGATTCGATCTGAGCCAGTGCAAGACCGGCGCGGACGCCAATCGGATCGTGCAATGCCGCGTGGTGGCGACCGCCAACTCGGTCGACGGTGTCTGGGAGCAGTTGATGCCCGACTACACCCGCCCGCACGTCCGGATCTTCACCGGCCAGGTGGACACCGGCTGTGGTCCGGCGACCAGTGACGTCGGACCGTTCTACTGCCCCGCCGATCAGACCGCCTACTTCGACACCGACTTCTTCCAGGTGCTCGTCGACCAGTTCGGTTCCAGCGGTGGGCCATTGGCCCAGGAGTATGTGGTGGCGCACGAGTTCGGACACCACGTGCAGGACCTCAAAGGTGTGCTGGGCAAGGCGCAGGGCCCAGGCGCCCAGGGCGCGCAGGGCGGCGGTGTGCGCGTCGAGCTGCAGGCTGACTGCTACGCAGGCGTGTGGGCGCACTACGCGGCCATCACCAAACAGGAGAGCACCGGCGTACCGTTCCTGGAGCCGTTGAGCGACAAGGACATTGCCGACGCGCTTTCGGCCGCTGCGTCCGTCGGTGACGACCGAATCCAAGAGGCCGCCACCGGGCGCGTCAACCCGGAAGCGTGGACGCATGGATCCGCCGAGCAGCGGCAGAAGTGGTTCACCGTGGGCTATCAGACCGGCGATCCGAACAAGTGCGACACGTTCGCCACCAACAACCTTGGGTAGGCAAACCACGGCCGTCGACGACGCAGCCGAACGCTATCTGGAGACGGTCGCCGCGTTAGATCCCTGCGCAGCAACGGAATTAGGCATCATCGGTCACGATGACGACATCACCGACTACTCGCCCGATGGCGTGGCGGCCCGTGTCGAAGCGGCGGGTGCGGCGTTGCGCGACCTTGATGCTGTCGAAGCGGAAGACGACGTGGACGCCGTCACCGTCGCGGCGATGCGCGAACGGCTGGGCGTCCTCGTTGAACTGCATGCAGCGGGACTCGACGTCGGCGACCTGAACGTGATCGCCTCACCGTTGCAGACCATGCGCGACGTATTCGACCTGATGGCCACCGACACCGACGAGGATTGGGCGGTGATAAGCCGGCGGCTGTCCCGACTACCCGACCGTGTCGCCGGGTACGCCGAGGCATTGCGGGTCGCAGCGACTGGTGGGCATCCGCCGGCGATGCGCCAGGTCGCCAGAGGCATCGAGCAGGCCGCAGGAATCCAGCACCTGTTCGTCGACATGGTCGCCGATGCCGCACCGGGGAACACGGCGTTGCACGAAGAGCTTCAATTGCATGCCGCCAACGCCGCCCAGGCTTACGCCGAGCTGGCCAGGGTGCTTGGCGACGATATCGCGCCATACGCGCGTCAGGACGACGCGTTCGGCCGCGATGCCTACCGGCTGCTCTCCCGCAGCTTTCTCGGCACCACGGTCGACCTCGACGAGACCTACGAGTGGGGCCTGCGTCAGTTGGAAAGCATTGTGGCCGAACAGGAATCCATCGCGAGTCGGCTGTATCCCGGTTCGTCGGTCGCCGAAGCGCTGCGCAGGCTCAACGACGAGGACCGTTACGTCGTGCACGGCGTCGACGCGCTGCAGTCGTGGATGCAGGAACTGTCCGATCGGGCAGTGGAGTCCCTGGCCGACACGCACTTCGACATTGCCGCGCCGCTGCGCCGGCTGGAATGCCGGATCGCGCCCACACATACCGGTGGCATTTACTACACAGGCCCGTCGGAGGATCTCACCCGTCCTGGGCGGATGTGGTGGTCTGTTCCGCATGGCGTGGACACGTTCCACACCTGGCAGGAAACGACGACGGTGTATCACGAAGGGGTGCCCGGCCATCATCTGCAGATCGGGCGGGCGGTGGTGCTTGCCGATCAGCTGAACCGGTGGCGCCGGCTGGGCTGCTGGGTATCAGGCCACGGCGAGGGCTGGGCGCTGTACGCCGAGCGGTTGATGGCCGAACTGGGCTGGCTCGACGACGCGGGCAATCGGATGGGAATGCTCGACGCGCAACGTTTCCGGGCCGCGCGGGTGGTCATCGACATCGGCGTACATTGCGGGCTGACGGCACCCGACGGCGACGCGTGGGACGCCCAGAAGGCATGGGTGTTCCTGCAGTCCCACAGCGCAATGACCGAAGAGCACCTGCGGTTCGAACTGGACCGCTACCTGGGCTGGCCGGGCCAGGCGCCGTCGTACGCAATCGGGCAGCGAATCTGGCAGCAGTTGCGCGACGAAGCGCTGGGTCGCGGGTGGTCGTTGAAGGAATTCCACAGTCGCGCACTTGATCTGGGCGGGCTGCCGCTGGGCGTGCTGAAGTCCGCGCTGTCGGGTGATTTCGCCACCAGCTGATTCGCTTTGATCGCGTGTTGTTCACCGGTGACACCATCGCCAACGTCGGCACCGTCATGCTCGGCACGTTCAACCAGGACCGCGACCGCACGGTGGCTTCGTTTCGGCGGCTGGCCGCCCTCGACGTCGAGACAGCGTGCTTCGGGCACGGCGAGCCCATAGCATCGGGGGCAGGACCCCGAATCCGGGAGGTAGCGGAGCAGCTGTGAACTCTGAGCACATCGAACCCGACACCAAGGACTGGACGTGGGTGCTCTCGCGAGCGTGCGGAGAGTGTGGTTTCGATCCGACCTCGGTGCACTACACCGAGGTGGCCGGCCACATTCGTCGTGACGCCGCCGATTGGGTCAGCAGACTTGGTGATGCCGGCGTCGCCCTGCGTCGCCGGCCCGGGGTGTGGTCAACGTTGGAGTACGGCTGTCACGTGCGCGACGTGCACCGCATCTTCAATCACCGGGTGCAGCTGATGCTCACCGAGGACGAACCGCGGTTCCCCAACTGGGATCAGGACGAGACAGCGCTCGCCGACGATTACGCCTCACAGGATCCTGGCACCGTTGCTCGCGAACTGTTCGACGCCGCGGACGTGGTGGCCGATACGTATGCGAATGTGCCGCCTCACGCATGGTCGCGAAGGGGCCTGCGAAGCAACGGCAGTGAGTTCACCGTCGCATCGATCTCGGTATATCACCTGCACGACGTCGTCCACCACGCCCACGACGTCCAACGCGGCTGACCTATTGACCACATTGAACACATGTCGATAATGTGTTCAAATGCGCGGCGAAGAGCGGTCGGTATCGCCGACCCTGTTGGCGGCCACCACCGAAACGCTGCGCCGGCTGGGCCCGCGCCAGTTCAGCCTCACCGCCGTCGCCGAGGCGGCCGGCGTATCCCGCGGGACCGTCCATAACGCACTGGGCAGCCGCGACCGTGCCATCAAGACCGCTCTCGACCATCTCGCGTCGGCGTTCATCGAAACCATGGCTGCCGAAGTCGACACGCAGGCCACCCTGGCCGAGCAGGTAGCGGCCGCGGCGGTCGTCGTGTGCGCACACCGGCAGCATTCGGACTCGGTTGCGCCTCGGGGCATCAACGAAAGCATCCTGGTGCTGCTGCTGCGAAATATCGGCGACGACTTGATGAAGCGCTCGATCGAGTTGTGGAAGCCGCGGGTGCGGGCGGCCCAGCAGCGTGGAGAAGTCGCCGACAGCGTGGACCCCGGCCGGGCGAGTGAATGGATAGTGCGAATGTTGTTGAGTTTCGAGCTGTTACCCCCGATCGGGGTGAACCTGAACAGTCCACGCGCGGTGCGGCGGTTCGTGTCAGAACACATCGTCGCCGGACTGAGCGGAGCGTCTCGTGGCTGAGCCCATGTACGAGGTGGCCATCATCGGCGCCGGCCCCGGCGGAATCGCCGTGGGGCGTCTGCTGCGCAAGAAAGGCATCACCGACTTCGTCATCCTGGAACGCGCCGACGACTTCGGCGGCACGTGGCGGGACAACCACTATCCCGGCCTGGCCGTCGACATCCCGTCGCTGTGGTATCAGCTGTCGTTCGCCCCGAATCCCAACTGGAGCCGGCTCTTTGCACCCGGCCCCGAGCTGTACAACTACTTCCGCGACACCGCACGCGGGCTCGGTCTCTACGAGCATCTGCAGTCGAATTCTGAAGTGGTGCAACAACAGTGGGATGGCCGCGCCGGCATGTGGCGCCTGCAGATCCGTGGCCAAGAGCCGGTCACCGCACGCTTCCTGATCAGCTCGGTTGGCGGCTACGTCAACGCCAAGAACACTATCGACATCGAAGGGGTCGACGACTTCGAAGGCACCATCCTGCGACCCAACGCGTGGGATGACGGCTACGACACCCGCGGCAAGCGCATCGCGGTCATCGGAACGGGATCCAGCGGCGTGCAAATCGCCGCAGCCCTCTCGGCGCAAGCCAAGACTCTCGATGTCTACCAGCGCACCCCGGGTTGGGTGCTGCCGAAGATCGACTTCGAGTTCTCCCCGGCGGCGCGCAGGGTGTTGCGCCTGCCGGGTTTCATCACCGCGGTCAACGTGCTCGGGCGGACCGCGATGGACGCCTTCATGGTGATGCCCATCGTGCATCTGCTCTCGCGGCTGCCGGAGAACGTGCTGGTGCGTGTCCTGCCGCTCTACGACAAGTGGTCACGGCTGCTGTACCGCCTCCTGCTCCGGGCCACGGTCGACGATCCCGCTTACCGACGGGCGCTCGTGCCCCGCATCGGTATCCTCGCCAAGCGCCCCGTCATCTCGAGCGCGTTTTTCAAGGCGCTGAACAACCCGAACACCGCCCTGATCACCACCCCGATCGACCGGATCACCCGCAACGGGGTGCGCACCACCGACGGCGTCGAACGCGAGGCCGATCTGATCGTCGCGGCAACCGGCTACGAGCTGTGGACCGATCCGCAGACTTACCGGCCCGGAACCATCTTGGGCGCAGCGGGTTTCGACCTTGCCGAGTACTACCGCGCGCACGGGCTACGCAGCTATGCCGGCACCGCCCATCCACGGCTACCCAACCGGTGGGAGATCGTCGGGCCGACCGGCTTCGTCGGCTTTGCGTGGATGGACTACGACGAGACGATGGCCGAGCACGCGGTACGCATGATCGACGAGACACGCAGGCGCGGCGCCCAGGTCGTCGAGGTCAGCCACGACGCGTTCAACCGCTGGAACGAGCGGATGCGCAGGCACGGCAAGGCGGTTCAGACCTACATCGCCGAATGCAATCGCGGAATGAACAGCTACTTCGTCAACTCACATGACGAGGTTGTGTACTACCGACCCCAAACCATCACCGGGTCAAGGCGATTCGCGCGTCGGTCGCCTCTATCGGACTACGAGTTCTCCACGCGGGCGGCTGATGTGCTGTCCGCTCCACTTCCGAAGGAGCTGCCCGCATGACGAATCCCGACGCCCCGCTGGCCGGTAAGGTCGCCTTCGTCACGGGCGCCGCGCGGGGTCAGGGACGCTCACACTGCATCCGGCTGGCCCGCGCCGGGGCCGATATCGTCGCGATCGATGCCTGCGGGCCCGTCGCTGAGCACAACGGTTATCCGCCTGCTAGCCCCGAAGACCTTGCCGAGACGGTGAGCCTGGTCGAGGGAGAGGGACGCAAGATTCTCGCCGACCGAGTCGACGTCCGCGACGCCGCCGGGCTGCTGCGCGTGGTAGCCGACGCGCTGGAACAGTTCGGTCGTATCGACATCGTCGTCGCCAACGCCGGTGTGCTGAATTGGGGTCGGCTGTGGGAGATCTCGGCACAGCAGTGGCAGGACATTCTCGATGTCAACCTCACCGGGCTGTGGAACACCATCAAGGCGGTGGTGCCACCGATGATCGAGGCCGGAAACGGCGGATCGATCATCACCATCAGCTCGGCGGCCGGAATCAAGGCTGTTCCGGGCTGCGGCCACTACTGCGCAAGCAAATTCGGAGTCGTCGGGCTGACAAACTCGCTGGCGGTCGAACTGGGCGAATACGGCATTCGGGTGAACTCGGTGCACCCGTACGGCACCGATACGCCGATGGGTAACGACCTGTCGATGTACAAGGTGTTCCAAGACCACCCGAACTACATCCACAGCTACTCCCCGGGCGCGCTGCCCACAGATTCGCTGGCCGACCCGGATCTCATCTCCGACATCGTCGTCTGGCTGGCCGGTGACGCCTCGTCGTTGGTGACAGCGGCTCAGATCCCCGCGGACAAGGGCTATCTGAAGATCTGACCTGTCGTGAAATTGCGCCGACAGTGGGAAATATGATGCATGCGGCGCGAAATCCGTCATATATCCGACTCTCGCGGCTCGTCTGATTCCGTAATCGTGCTACAACCGCGACTGCTCCTGGATGGCAGTGTCGGTGGTGCGCAGCGGGCGGATCAACGCATCCTGCGCGAAGGACGCGATCAGCTCACCCCCTTCGGTGTGCACTGTGCCGCGAACGTAGGACATCCCGGCGCCCACTTGGGTGCTCTCATGCGAGTAGAGGATCCAACCGTCCCAGCTGACCGGCTCGTGGAAGCTGACCGTGATCGTCATCGGCGCCGTCGAGACGGTGAGATGCGATTGCGCGGTGCCGATGCCGGCGTGTGCCCGCATCGTCGTCGAAATGCCAAGATGCCCAGTGAAATACGCGATCAGCGCCTTGGCGAGGTCGTCGCGGGACGGGATGGGGTCGTAGTGCAACCAGGCATACAGCTCCGGCGGCCCAACCTCGTCGGGGCTGTTGACGTCGACGACGTCGACCAGGCGCAGCTCGCGCCCGATCATCGGCATCTCCGAGACGTTGGCGTCCGCGGGACCAGCGACCTCAGGGCGCGGCAGGTGATGACGGATCACGTCGGCGGTCGGTACGTCGGCCAGCACCGTCGCCGTGATGCACCGCTTGCCGTTCTGCTTGGCCGCGACGATGGCCGTCGCAGTGGACCGCCCTTCACTTACGACGTCGATCTCCAGCTCGACCGGCCCTGCCCCGACCAACACCGCACGCGCGAACACTGCGTACACGGATCGCACCGACTTGTCCGGAAATCGTTTCGCCACAGCCACAATCACTTGGGCGAGGACCTGCGTGCCTTCAACAACCTGCCGATCGTCCTCGCCTGCGGGGCCGGTCGCGGCGATGAAACGGTTCTCACCGTCGGGTTGCACATCGAACAGGTCGAGCAGGCTCTCGACCGACCACTGCGTCTGCGCTGAATCTGTTGTCATGTGAATTGCCTTTACTTGTAACCGATTACTGTGTCTGCAAACTCGGTAAGGGTGTCTGGCGCAGCGAAACCCGCGCGGAGCCCGCTGTCGGCAGCAGCCGCGGCAGGCGGTCGAGCTGATGCGAGGGAATGTTCCACCAATCCGCGTGCTTCCGGACCAACCCCATGGTTTTCTTCCCGGTTCCGCCGAGCACCAACGGAATCCGGTGCGACGGCGCGGGTTTCTGCGCCAACTCCCCGTCGCCCCAGAGGGCCATTGCCTCCCAAATGCTTTGGTCGACGGCCCCCTGCGCTTCGAGATGGTCGATGAACGCGATGCCGTCGAAGCCGCTGGATTGGGCGACGTGCGCGCGCTCGACGATCGCGGGGATGTCCAGCCGCACCTGCGGCAGGAACAGGAACCATTCGGCCATCGAAGGAACAGTAACCGAGCTTCTTCAAAACCGGTAACGTCATTACCAACATGCTGTCATGCGGGAAGGTGTCTCCCATGCCGAAGTCGACCGAGCGAACGCCGGAGGGCGTCAGCGTCGACGCCGAATCCCGCGCCAATCGCTTCATGAAGTCCGCGCTGACCATCCTGGGCGAAACCGGACGCACCGACTTCACGGTGCTCGAGGTGGTTGAGCGCTCGAAGACTTCCCTGCGATCCTTCTACCAGCATTTTTCGACCAAGGACGAGCTCCTACTCGCGCTCATCGAGCGGATCATGACCGAGTCGACGCGCAAGTGGCGCCAGGACACCGAAGGGCTGGACAGCCTGGCCGCGATGCGGGCGCTGATCGACAGGATCTGTACCCCAGCCGAATCCAGCACCCAGGACAGAGTCAACCGCGGGCTGACCGACTACAACGACCATCTTGCTGAAACCCTGCCCCGTGAGTACGCGCGCGTGCTCTCGCCACTGCACGAGCTGATCAAAGACATCATCACCCGCGGGATCGACGAGGGCTCGTTCCGAGCCGAGTTAGACGTCGACGCCACCGCCGCACTGATCATGCAGTCGGCGCTGGGCGCGATGCGGCTGCGCGTTCTGGGCATCGAGCTAAGCGGCGTCCCTGTCGAGGCGGACCACATCTTCGCGTTCTGCATTGGCGGCCTCATCGGCCCGTCGAACAAGGCCTGACCTGCGTGTTGTTTTCGCTGGTCCAGAAGTGGTAACGTCATTACCACTTGCAGCTAACGAGACTTCCAGGAGGCGGAAATGACCCGCAAGCTCCCCTATCCGGTGTTCGACGCCGACAACCACTTCTACGAGCCCAAAGAGGCCCTGACCCAGTTCCTCCCGGACAACCGCAAGGGCGTCATCGATTACATCGACGTCCGCGGGCGCACCAAGATCATGGTCCGCAATGTGGTCAGCGACTACATCCCCAACCCGACGTTCGAGGTGGTAGCCCGGCCCGGCGCCCAGGAGGAGTACTTCCGGCACGGCAGCGGCGGCAAGAGCTTCCGCGAAGTGATGGGCAAGCCCATGAAGGCGATTCCCGCGTTCCGCAACCCCGAGGCACGCCTCGAGGTGATGGACAGCCTCGCCCTGGACTACACCCTGATGTTCCCGACGCTGGCCAGCCTCGTCGAGGAGCGACTCAAGGACGATCCCGACCTGATCCTCGACATCGTCCATGCGCTAAACCAGTGGATGTACGAGACCTGGCAGTTCAACTACGAGGACCGCATCTTCTCCACCCCGGTCATCAACCTGGGCAATGTCGACCGCGCACTCGAGGAACTGGATTGGTGTCTCGAGCGCGGCGCCAAGACCGTCCTCGTCCGGCCGGCGCCGGTGCCCGGGTATCGGGGAACCCGCTCGCTGGGACTGGAAGAGTTCGACCCGTTCTGGGATGCCTGCGTCAAGGCCGGCATCCCGGTGTCGATGCACGCCTCGGACAGCGGGTACTCCGAGTACCTCAACGACTGGGAACCCGGCGACGAGTACAAGCCGTTCGCGCCGACGTCGTTCCGCATGGTCGCGATGGGCAAGCGGCCGATCGAAGACACCATGGCGGCGATGGTCTGCCACGGTGCGCTGACCCGCAACCCGGATCTGCGCATCCTGTCGATCGAGAACGGCGCGGATTGGGTGCCCTATCTGTTCAAACAGTTCAAGAGCGTCTACGCAAAGATGCCCCATGGGTTCCTGGAGGATCCGATCCAGGCGTTCCGGCGTGGCGTCTACGTCGCGCCATTCTGGGAGGACGACTTCACCCAGATGGCCGAGCTGTGCGGCGTCGACCGGGTGATCTTCGGATCAGACTGGCCCCACCCCGAGGGCTTGGCGCAACCGACGCATCTCATCGACGATCTTCAGGGTCTCGACGAAGAGGGGCAGCGCAAGGTCATGGGCGGCAACATGATCGACCTGTTCAAGATCCCGAACGAGGTCGTCCACAAGCCGGGTGTGCCTGCTATGGAGTTCGCCTGATCACAACGGCGTCTATCGTGAACGTGCGTGTCGGTACTTCGGCACGCACGGTCACGCTTTATTGAAAGTGAGCTCGCGCCGTGACCGACGCCGCAAACCCAGAACGGCTGCTGTTCGCTTCGACGACCCAGTCGTTCCTCGAGAAGGAAGCATCGCTGGGCCGGCTGCGGGAACTCCATGAAGCCGGCACCTCCTTCGAGCGCAAATGGTGGCGTCGAGCCGCCGAACTCGGCTGGACCAGCCTCCTGGTCCCCGAAGAACTCGGCGGCGGCAGCGTGTCGGCCGACGGCGTGTCCGACCTGGCACTCGTCGCCGAGCTGGCAGGCAAGTCCGTCGCGCCAGGACCATTGCACCCCGTCAGCACCGTGCTGGCCGGCCTGGTGGAGTCGCCCGAAAACCATGAGGCGACAATCGAATCCCTGGTATCCGGTGAGACCATCGCATCCTGGGCCGTCTACGAACCCGGAAAGCCGTGGTCGCCGCTCGACGCCACTGTCACGGCGACACGCACGCCGTCCGGATACCGCATCGACGGCGTCAAGGATCGCGTTGAGGCGGGCGCCGAAAGCGACGTACTGCTGGTCGTTGCGCAATGCGACGGCGAGGTACGCCAGTTCCTGGTGCCGACGGCCGCGCCGAACGTGCGCATCGAGGTGCAACGGTCAGTCGACTTGGTGAAGCGGTATGCCCGCGTGCATTTCGACGCTGTCGAGGTCGACGAGAACGCCGTGGTTGGCACAGCGGAACAGACCGCGGGACTGATCCGACGTCAAAGCCAGATCGCACAGGTGCTGCAGTGCGCGGAAGTGGTCGGCATTCTCGACACGGTTCTCGCGTTCACCATCCAGTGGGGGCTGGACCGGCATTCGTTCGGCCGCCCGCTGGCGTCGTATCAGGCGCTCAAGCACAAGTACGCCGACCTGAAGATCTGGTTCGAGGCGTGCCGGGCCACCACGCGCGCGGCGGTCGCGGAAGTCTCCGCGCGCTCCCCCGGCGCCGATATGGCCGTCAGCGTCGCGAAATCCTATGTGGGTGAACGCGCCCCGGGCATGGTTCAGGATTGCATCCAGTTGCACGGCGGTATCGGGGTGACGTGGGAACACGACCTACACCTGTACCTGCGGCGAGTCACCTTGTACCGCTCGATATTCGGCACACCTGAGGACCACAACCTGCGGGTCTACACCCTGACCGAGCTGGAGGCCGCCTCATGACCGAGACCACGTCGGCAGCCACCGAGACGGCGGAATCAGTCGAGGACTTTGCCGCCAGGGCCGGCGCCTGGCTGGCGGACAACATGCCGAGGACCGATCCGGACAACCCGCCCGAAGCCGACCGCGGCGAAGAGGCGCCGTGGCTGCGCGCGCGCGAGATTCAAAAGAAGCTCTACGAAGGTGGATTCGCGGGTATCTGCTTCCCCCGCGAGTACGGCGGCCTTGGCCTGCCCATCGCCTACCAGAGAGCGTTCGACAACGTGTCGCGCGGCTACGAGCTGCCGATCATCCTCAACACGCCGACGTTCACGATCTGCGCCGCGACGATCCTCGACACCGGAACTGAAGAGCAGAAGCGCCAACACATTTCGGCTGCGCTGCGCGGCGACGAGGTACTCGTGCAGCTGTTGTCGGAGCCCAGCGGCGGATCGGATCTCGCAGGTGTCATCACCCGCGCCGACCGACAGGGCGACAAATGGGTGATCAATGGCGCAAAGACCTGGAGCACAAGCGCATTCGCCGCCGACTACGGATTGCTTTTGGCCCGCACGAACTGGGACGTGCCGAAGCACGAGGGGCTGACCATGTTCCTGGTGCCACTCGACAGCCCGGGCATCACGATGCGGCGGATCAAACAAGTCAACGGCTCCATCGAGTTCTGCGAGGAGTTCTTCGACAACCTCGAACTGGGCGACGACGCGGTCGTCGGTGAGGTGAATGAGGGCTGGCATGTGGCGTCGCGGCAGCTCTATCACGAGCGGCGCGCGGTCGGCGGCGGCTCCGAGTTCTCCAGCGGCATTGGCGCCGAGGGCAAGACCGACCAGGCGATCGATTACGTCTCCTTGTTGGCCGCGACGGGACAGGCCGACAACGAGCGGGCGCGTGAACTGGCGGGCCGGGCGCTCGTGCACCGGGAAGTGCAGGAGCAACTCGTCGACCACGTCTACCACGGCGTCCTCGACGGTTCCCTGCCCCCGGCGGCGGGTTCGATCATCCGGATCACGCATGCCGAGACACATCAGTTGGAGTTCGACACCGCGTTGGCCATCACTGGCAGTGCAGGCGTCGTCGACGCCGGCGAAGACCTGATCCGGTTTGGCGATCGGTACCTGTCGCGGCAGACGGCCTCCCTCGGGGGCGGCACCACCGAGATCGCCCGCAACATCATCGGCGAACGGGTACTCGGCTTCCCACGGGAGCCCGCCGCCGACCGTGGTGTGCCCTTCAATCAAGTCAAGCGCAACAAGTCCTAGAACAGCGTCGGCGATCCACCTCTCGTACTGATCGGGTGGACTAGAGCTGTTCCACTTCATTGGTTACACGGAGTTCGGATAGCGGACTTGTATTCAACCTGCCAACGCTGCCGGCCAGACGCCGTCGGCTTCCTGGCCGCCATACCAGTCCACTGCCAGCGCGGTGATCGGATCGCTCCGCGGGACACTATTGGTCATGGAGTTTGTTGAGTTGCCCCGCGGTGATTTAGACGGTGATGAGCATGGAAGCCGTAATGTCACGATGCTTCGGCTCGCCCGACTGGCTTCGGGTGCCGAGGTGCGGGTGCATATCGCTTTGTGTGGTCCAGACAGCGTCCTGGGGCGCCACCCGGCCCGGATGCACCAACTCTTCGCGGTAGTCAACGGATCGGGCTGGGTTGCGGACTCCACCGGCATGACTGCTCCGATCAGCGAAGGCCAGGCGGTGTTGTGGAGCCCCGGTGAGATACATGAGTCCGGTTCCGAAACTGGAATGATCGTCGCGATCGTAGCGAGCGCGACGCCAATCGTGTGGTGAGCGAACCGAATTCGGCGTTTCGACCAGCCACCTGCCGCGGTGAAGACGTCCAGAGATGGTGATCAACCATCGGTGAATCACGGAGGCCGCTTCATTCGGTCAACCGTGAATCCGGGTGTCAGCTCAGACCACGAGATAGACCAGACCGGGGCCATAGCCCGGTGAGGGATCCAATCCACGTAACCAATGTGATGGAACAGCACACCTAGAACAGTGTCGGCTGCAGCGCCTCGGCGGCGGGTGCGGGTGCCTCGGCCGCGCGGAACGACCGCCGATCGGGGGCGAGGCCGTGTTTGGCTACCAGCGGTGTCACCCTGTCGTGCAGCATCTTTCGGTAGTCCGACGGCAGATAAGCTCCACGCCGATACAACTCGCGGTACTGCCCGACAAGCTCTGGGTGCGATCGCGCCAACCACGACATGAACCAGCCACGCGTCGAGCCGCGCAAGTGCAGCCCGAACACCGTCACGCCCGTGGCGCCGGCCTCAGCGATCTGGGCCAGTAGCGCATCCAGGTGCGCGACCGAGTCGGTCAACCGCGGCAGCACGGGCGCGACCATGACGTGACAATCCAGGCCTGCCTCACGGATGGCCGAGATCAGGCCGAGCCGCGCCTGCGGTGACGGCGTCCCCGGTTCGACGTCCTTGTGAAGTTCGGGATCGCCGACGGCCAGCGAGACCGCGACACTGACGTCGACGCGGCGCGCAGCGTCGGTGATCAACGGTAGATCCCGGCGCAGCAGCGTGCCCTTGGTCAGGATCGAGAACGGCGTCCCGGAGTCGGCAAGCGCGCCGATGATTCCTGGCATCAGCGCGTAGCGACCCTCTGCCCGCTGATACGGGTCTGTATTGGTGCCAAGAGCGACGGTCTCTCGCTGCCACGACGGCCGGTGCAACTCGCGCCGCAGCACCTCGGCCACATTGGTCTTGACCACCACCTGGGTGTCGAAATCGGTGCCGCAATCCAGATCCAGGTACTCGTGGGTGGGCCTGGCAAAGCAATACCTGCAGGCATGCGAGCAGCCGCGGTAGCCGTTGACGGTGTACCGGAACGGCAGCATCGAGGCGGCAGGCACCTTGTTCAGCGCCGACTTGCACAGCACTTCGTGGAACGTGATGCCGTCGAACTGTGGCGTGCGGACGCTACGCACGAAGCCGATGCGCTGCAGACCGGGCAGGGCGCCGTCGTCGACGCTGACGCCCTGACTGTCCCACCGCACATCCTCTATTCGAACTCTTGTTCGATCTGATTGTCAAGGTAATTACGAGCTTGTGTCGCAATACTCGCATACGTATATTCGGCTACGAGTATTATGCGCAAGGGGTGGTCATGGTCGAAAAGCGCAAGGTCGCGAACCTGCTGGCGCTCGCCGTGCTGGCCACGGTGGTGCAGCGTCCGATGCACCGCTACGAGATGGCGTCGGTGATGCGGGTCCGCGGCAAGGACCGCGACATGGACATCAAGTGGGGATCGCTCTACACCGTCGTCGCAAATCTCGAGCGGAACGGATTTATCGAACCGATCGGCGTCACCCGGCAGGGTGCGCGCCCGGAGCGCACGGTTTATCAGATCACCGACGCCGGCCGGGATGAGCTGACGGCGTGGACTCGCGAGTTGATCGCCGAACCCGCGACAGAGCACACCCGGTTCGTGGCCGGCCTGTCGGTCTTGGTGGTGCTCCCCCCGAACGACGTCGTCGATCTGCTGCGCCGGCGCCTTCAGCGGCTGACCGAATCGGTGGCTGCGATGCGCGCCGAGATCGGGCAGGCCGCGGACGTGCCCCGGCTGTTCCTGATCGAAGACGAATACCGGATCGCGATGACGCAGGCCGAAGCCGATTGGACGCGGACGCTGATCGACGAACTGTCGTCGGGAACATTCCCTCATTTCGATGCATGGCGGCGTTGGCACGAAAGTGGCGACGTTCCAACCGAATTCACCGAGCCCGCCGAACGCGGCGCCGAACACGAGCAATAGGAGGAATCAGATGCCCGCAGTACAGACCGCACTCGTCGTCGGCGGTGGTATCGCAGGACCGGTTGCAGGCACCGCGCTGGCCATGTCCGGCATCGATACCGTGATTTGTGAGGCCCGACCGGCGGATGCGGCTTCGGCCAACGGGATTGGCGGCTCGCTGGCGCTGGAACCCAATGGACTGGCCGCACTGCGCATCGTCGACCTCGACGACGCGGTGCGCGCCGCTGCGGTGCCCATCACCCGGTCGATCATGTCGATCGGGAACAAACCCGGCCGGGAGGTGCCATCGCCGCACGGACTTCCGCCCCGCCAGCTCATCGATCGCGGCGCCCTGCACCGCATACTGCGCGATCGGGCGCAGCAAGCCGGTGTGCGAATTGAGCACGGCAAGAAGCTGATTCGCGTCGAGGAAGGCGTTGACGGCGTCACTGCGCATTTCGCGGACGGCGGCAGCGCCAGTGCCCAGGTGCTGATTGGCGCCGATGGCGTGCACTCGACAGTGCGTCGTCTGATCGACCCGGAGGCACCGGGCGCCCGCTATCTTGGCCTTCTCGGGTTCGAGGGACTGGTCGACGACGGCCCAGACACCGCCACACTCGAGCCGGGAACGATGACGTTCGCGTTCGGGCGACGCGCGTACTACCTCTACTGGAAGCGCCCCGATGGCCGGATCGGCTGGGGCGCCAATCTGCCCTCGCCACAACCGACCAGCCTCAAAGAAGCCCGCGCAGTGCCCGCCGAAGACTGGCGGCACACACTGCGCAAGGCCTACGCCGACGACGTTCCTGGCGCGCGGCTTGCCACTGAGACGACCAGTGACACGCTGCAGGCCGTCGGCGCGCTGCACATCATGCCGCCGGTGCCACACTGGCATCGTCACCGCATGGTGCTGGTGGGCGACGCCGTGCACGCACCGTCCAACAGCACCGGGCAGGGCGCATCGCTGGCCATGGAGAGCGCGATCCAACTGGCCCGTTGCGTGCGGGATTTGCCCGACGTGACGTCTGCGTTCGACACCTATGAGCGGATGCGCAGGCCGCGGGTGGAGAAGATCGCCGCGCGGGGCGCCCGCATCGGCCGCGCCAAAGCCCCTGGACCGATCGCGCAGCGCATGATGCGCGTGCTGCTACCGGTGATGCTCAAGACGATGAACATCGACAAGACCGCCGCCGCCGAGCAGCGCTACACCATTGATTGGGCGGCTCGCGTCGACCCAGATGTTGCTCGTGCACGTACCTGAGTTCGCTACGGAAATCTGTAGTCACTCTTTACCCTATTGAAGACATTTGATTAGCAGCACTCTGCATCTTGCCATTAAACAGACTTTTCGGCTGTTTTATGGGAAGCTGGTCGCCGATGCACTGAGTTGACGCTGATCGGAGGCCGATGGCCGTCGTTGAATTACCCGCCATATCGGCTCACGCGGCGTCAACAAGCTGGTGGGACGACGATGCCGAGTGCACCCTCGTGATGTCGGAACCATCGGCCGACAAAGAGCTGTGGCGCGACTACCTCCTCGGTGCAGCGCGTAGTTACCGCAAGCACGGCGTCGAAGCCGCCCTGGACGTCGAGGCAATTCAACGGGCCCGCGACACGGCACTCTTCTGGACCCTGCTCGATGCGGCAGGACGGGTGGTGGGCGGTCTGCGGGCGGTCGGCCCGCTGCAGTCCCCCGACGACTCACACGCCGTCATCGAGTGGGCCGGCCAACCCGGCTTGCCTCTTGTCCGCACGATGATTGCCGAGCGAGTGCCGCTAGGTGTGATGGAAGGGAAGTCGGCATGGGTCACCGATGATCCGAATCGCAACCGCCACCTCACCAAGCCGCTGGCCCGCGCCGCTTTCCACGCGATGGCACTGCTTGGTGTCCAGTTCTTCATGGCGACGTCCGCCGAACACGCCCTTGACCGCTGGCGGTCGTCCGGTGGTGTTGTGGCGCCGGTCCATTCGACGCCGTACCCCGACGGGCGTTACCGCACAAAAATGATGTGGTGGGACCGGCTCACCTTCGCCGACCACGCCGAGCCCGAACAGCTCCCCAAGATCTTCGCGGAGATGGACGACGTCTATCGGCGGATGGATAGCCGGGTCCTTCAGCACACTCGATAACTCGCGCGGCCGACTGCACACGAAGTGGTTGACTGTTGTGCGGGAGCGAGGAGGACACGATGGCCGGAGCCACGCCGTACGGAACGCTGCGATACAAGGACGTCAACGGTAAGCGAATGGCCTATGTCGATGAGGGCGAAGGCGACGCGATCGTCTTTCAGCACGGCAATCCCACGTCGTCGTATCTGTGGCGGAACGTGATGCCGCATGTGGAAGGCCTTGGCCGTCTCGTGGCGTGTGACCTGATCGGCATGGGTGGCTCTGACAAGCTCGACGACTCCGGGCCCGACCGCTACCACTACGCCGAACACCGCGATTTCCTGTTCGCGCTGTGGGACGCCCTGGATCTGGGTGACCGCGTGATACTCGTCGTGCATGACTGGGGTTCGGCGCTGGGCTTCGACTGGGCGAACCAGCACCGCGACCGGGTGGCAGGCATCGTATTCATGGAAGCCATTGCCATGCCTATTGATTGGTCCGACTTTCCTGATCCCGTGCGCGCGGTCTTCCAGGGCTTCCGCTCGCCGCAAGGCGAGGCGATGGTGCTGGACAACAACATGTTCGTCGAGGCCGTACTGCCCGGTGCCATCCTGCGCACGCTGAGCGATGAGGAGATGGATCACTACCGTGAGCCGTTCCGCAATCCTGGTGAGGACCGGCGCCCGACGCTTTCGTGGCCGCGCAACATTCCGATCGAGGGCGAGCCGGCCGATGTCGTCGCGATCGTCGAGGAGTACGGCCGCTGGCTCGCCGGCAGCGACGTGCCGAAACTGTTCATCAACGGCCAACCCGGCGCACTGATCCGAGGCCGTGTCCGGGATTTCGTGCGCAGCTGGCCCAACCAGACCGAAGTCACCGTGCCCGGAGCGCATTTCATTCAGGAGGACAGCCCCGACGAGATCGGTGCGGCGGTCGCATCCTTCGTCCGCGCGATTCGCGCGACTGGAGCTTGACTGTTGCCGTGACGGAACTGCTGTTCTCCTACGGCACGCTGCGCCAACGCGAAGTTCAACTGACCACGTTCGGCCGTGAGCTCGACGGCAGGCCGGACGCCATCGTGGGCTACGACCTTGACTACGTCACCATTACCGATCCGCATGTGATCGCCACCAGCGGTAGTGACCGCCATCCGATTCTGAAGCCGACCGACCGTGCCGACGCCGCGGTCGAGGGCACGGTATTCGTCGTCAGCGCAGCCGAACTGGCGGCCGCCGACGAATACGAAGTCGACGACTACCGGCGCATCACGGTGCCGCTGAGGTCAGGCGATCAAGCCTGGGTGTACGTGTTCGCCAGTTGACGAATCACCACTGCCCGAGCTGGCAGTGCGCGGTATAGGGACCGTCATTCTGCACGGCAACCTGACCGTCGATCGCGATCTCGCAGTGCGGGTTCGGCGAACCCTGCATGGCGTGCACGCCCGTGCTCGCGGTCAGGATCGCCCATTGCGGATCCTCGAGCGTGGTTTCGAAAACCCACGGCACGCCCGGCGCCAGGACCACCGTCTCGCTCTTCAGGTACTTGTAGGCGTCGGCGTTGTAGGCCTCCTTGCTTGCAGGCTGCGCCGTCAGATAATTGAGCTTGTAGTCCGCAGCACCTGCCGAAATGAGTGTGTACGTCACCTTTTGGCCGGTTGGCTCGGCAGTCGACGTTGCCTGGCTCACCGCAATACTGGCAGCCGCCACCACGAATGCCGTCCCGACCCTAGCTGTCGCTGTTCGCATGTCCGTCACATCGGGGCACCGTACCGGATCGTTACAAATGCTTACAGACAGCTACGTCGGGCCAGTTGAACGGCAAACGTATGCCAGTAGGTCTACACGTTAATTTGTTCGTCACATACAGACATTTGGCAGAAACACGGGCGTTCTAACGTCCCGATTCGACACCGGAACGGTGTCTTATCTTTTGCGCTCTTGCCAGCACTCATTAGGGAATGAGCGCTGCTGACAAAGGGAAAGGCTGTACATGCGACCACCACGACGCTCCGCGTTGAAGAGATCGGCTCTGGCTGCGGGGAGCGTTGTCGCCGCGACCAGCTTGTTGTTGGCCGGGTGTGGAAGCAAGGCCACCGAGACCGACGCGGCAAACGCCGAATCGTGCGTCGACACCTCAGGTTCGACGATCAAAGTGGGCGCGCTGAACTCGCTGTCGGGCACCATGGCGATCTCCGAGGTGACTGTTCGCCACGCCATCGACTTGGCCGTCGAGCAGATCAACGCCTCGGGCGGCGTGATGGGCAAGCAAATCCAGCTGGTCGGCGAGGACGGCGCCTCCGAGCCGACGGTTTTCGCGGAGAAGGCCGAGAAGCTGATCAGCAGCGACTGCGTGGCCGCGGTGTTCGGCGGCTGGACCTCTTCGAGCCGCAAGGCCATGCTGCCGGTGTTCGAAAGCGCCAACTCACTGCTCTATTACCCGGTGCAGTATGAGGGCCTCGAGTCATCGAAGAACATCTTCTACACCGGCGCCACCACCAATCAGCAGATCGTGCCGGCGCTTGACTACCTCAAGGAAAAGGGCATCAAATCGCTGTATCTGGTCGGCAGCGACTATGTCTTCCCGCAGACCGCCAACCGGATCATCAAGGCGTACGCCGGCGCGAACGGCATCGAGATCAAGGGCGAGGACTACACCCCGCTGGGTTCGACGGATTTCTCCACCATCATCAACAAGGTCCGCACCGCCGACGCCGACGCGGTGTTCAACACCCTCAACGGCGATTCCAACGTGGCGTTCTTCCGTGAGTACAAGAACGTCGGCCTGACACCGCAGGCGATGCCGGTGGTGTCGGTGTCGATCGCCGAGGAGGAGATCAACGGCATCGGCATCCAGAACATCACCGGACAGCTCACCGCCTGGAATTACTACGAGACCGTCGACAGCCCCGTGAACAAGGCGTTCGTCAAGGCCTACAAGGACAAGTTCGGCGCGGACAAGCCGACGTCGGACCCGATGGAAGCCGCCTACGTGTCGGTCTACCTGTGGAAGAACACCGTCGAGAAGGCGAAGTCGTTCGACGTCAAGGCGATTCAGGACAATGCAGGCGGGGTCACGTTCGACGCGCCAGAGGGCCTGGTCACCATCGACGGCGAGAACCACCACATCACCAAAACGGCCCGCATCGGCGAGATCCGCCCCGACAAGTTGATCTACACGATCTGGGAGTCGCCGGGACCGATCGAGCCGGATCCTTACCTCAAGTCCTACCCGTGGGCGGCTGGTCTCTCCAACTGATATGGACGTCCTAATCGGACAGCTGACGACGGGGTTGAGCCTCGGCTCAATCCTGTTGTTGGCTGCACTGGGGTTGTCGCTGACCTTCGGTCAGATGGGCGTCATCAACATGGCGCACGGCGAGTTCATCATGGCCGGCTGCTACACCGCCTACGTGGTGCAGCAGATCTTCTCGAGTGCCGGTGTGTCCCTGTTGATCTCACTGGTCGTTGGATTCCTGGTCGGCGGTGCCATGGGCGCGCTCCTAGAGGTCACGCTGATTCAGCGGATGTACGACCGGCCGCTGGACACCCTGCTGGTGACCTTCGGCGTCGGCCTGGTCCTTCAACAGGTCGCCCGCGACATCTTCGGTGCGCCCGCGGTCAACGTCGTCGCACCGGTATGGCTGTCCGGAGGTGTGGAGGTACTCGGCGCCGTCGTTCCCAAGAGCCGCATCTTCATCATGGTGCTTGCAGTGGTGTGTGTGGCGGTGCTGGCCATCGTGTTGAAGGTCAGCCCGATGGGACGGCGCATCCGGGCCGTCGTACAGAACCGCGACCTCGCCGAGACTAGTGGCATCTCGTCCCGAAAGACCGACATCACAACGTTTTTCATCGGGTCAGGTCTGGCAGCGGTGGCGGGTGTGGCGTTGACATTGATCGGCTCGACCAGCCCGACAATCGGACAGAGCTATCTGATCGACGCGTTCCTTGTCGTGGTGGTCGGCGGTCTTGGCCAGATCAAGGGCACCGTCATCGCAGCGTTCGCGCTGGGCTTCTTCAACTCGTTCATCGAGTACAACACCACCGCGTCGCTGGCCAAGGTGATTCTGTTCGTGATCATCGTGATTTTCCTGCAGGTACGACCGCAGGGCCTGTTCACAGTTCGGACAAGGAGTTTGGTGTGAGAACCGTGCTCGGCCGCTGGCAGACCTGGGCCGGATTCGGCATTGCCGCGGTGGTGCTGTTCGGCGTGGCACCCGTGGTGCTGTCCGACTTCCGGCTGTCGCTACTCGGGAAGTTCCTGTGCTTCGCGATCGTCGCCGTCGGCATCGGATTGGCGTGGGGCCGCGGCGGAATGCTGGTGCTGGGCCAGGGCGTGTTCTTCGGCCTCGGCGGTTACATGATGGGCATGCACCTCAAGATCGCCGACGCGCAGATCCGCGGCGACGACGTGCCCGACTTCATGCAGATCGCCGGCGTGCGCGAACTGCCCGCGTACTGGCAGCCGTTCGCCTCCCCCGCCTTCACGCTGCTGGCGATCGTGCTCGTTCCGACGGCCATCGCCGCG
>NZ_DASSCY010000207.1:0-27289 GCF_035697385.1 Mycobacterium sp.
ACAGGGCATGACCGTGGCAGCGCTGGAAGCCCTTGCGTTGCATGACTATCTACGCCGCGCCGATCCGCGACCCCAAGAATTCTTCCGCGCCGCGGCAACGCACATTGGGCCAACATGGGCCATGAATCAAGCCAGAGACCAGGCGCCATCACTGTCGCAACGGAAGCGTTCGCTGTCCAGGCGCCTAGCGGACTGGACCGTGAACAAAGCGCTGAAGGCCGCCGAGAACGACATCGTGCTGACCGAAGCGCTGCACCGAGTAAACAGTCTCATCGACCCGCCATCCCGGCTACGAGACCCGTCACTGATACCGCGCGTGATCTTCGGCAACCTTCGGCGCGTGGCGCGAGCTCACAGCTAGTACGCCGCAGCCTCATTCAGCGCTGCCAGCAGTCGCCGCGCCGCCGCGACTCTGCCCGCGGCGGGTCCGGTCAAGGTGTCCAATGCGCACTCAGGATCGGCGGGAGGGCCCATGTGCCCGCAGCCGCGGGTGCAGTCCTTGATCGCCTCGGACAGATCGGAGAACGCCAACATGACGTCGTCGGGTTCGATGTGGGCCAGCCCGAACGACCGGATGCCAGGCGTGTCGATCACCCAGCCGCCGAAGCTCAGTGGCAGTGCCACCGACTGGGTCGAGGTGTGCCTCCCCTTGCCGACGCCGGTCACGTCACCGATCGCCCGATCCGCTTCCGGCACAAGGCGATTCACCAGCGTCGACTTGCCAACCCCCGAATGGCCGAGCAGCACAGTAACCTTTCCGGCCAGCAGCGGCGAGACCACATCGAGCGGGTCGTCGCGGCCGGCGATGGTGATGGTGAGGTCCAGGCCGGCGAACTGCTCGGCGAACGGTTCCGGTGGGGCAAGGTCGGTCTTGGTCAGGCACAGGATGGGTTCGAGGCCACCGGCGTAGGCGGCGATCAGCGTGCGTTCGACCAAGCCGGTGCGCGGCGGAGGGTCGGCGAGCGCGACGACGACCAACAATTGGTCGGCGTTGGCGACCACGACGCGTTCGGCCGGATCAGTGTCATCGGCCGTGCGCCGCAACACCGTTCGCCGTTCGCCACGCCGCACGATACGCGCGAGTGTGTCCGGTCGCCCGGACAGATCGCCCACAACGCCGACGTCGTCGCCCACCACGATCGGCGTGCGGCCGAGCTCACGCGCCCGCATCGCGGTGACGACACGGTCGGGATCACGGCCGAGTGCACAGCCCCACCGGCCGCGGTCGACGGTGACCACCATGGCTTCGACGGCGTCGGAGTGGCCGGGTCTGGTCTTGGTTCGCGGCCGCGAGCCCCGGCCGGGCCGCACCCGGACATCGGACTCGTCGTACTCGCGAGGGCTCAATCGCCTGCCTCGGGGTTCACACCTGACCCGCCATCATGTCTTCCCACAACTGCGGGAACTCCGGCAGCGTCTTGGCCGTGGTGCCGATGTCCTCCACTTCCACACCGGCCACGCGCAGCCCGACGATGGCGCCTGCGGTCGCCATCCGGTGATCGGCGTATGACTTCCACACGCCGCCATGCAGTGGCCGTGCGGTGATGACAAGCCCGTCGGCCGTTTCCTCGCATTGCCCACCGAGCCCGTTGATTTCGGCGCTCAGGGCGGCCAGTCGGTCGGTCTCGTGGCCCCGCAGATGGGCGATGCCGCGCAACTGCGACACCGAACCTTCAACGGCCAGCGCGGCCAGCGCCGCCACCGCCGGTGTCAGCTCGCCGACGTCGTGCAGATCCACCTCGAACCCACCGTATGCCGGTGCGCCCTGCACTTCGAGAAACGAATCACCGTGGAGCACAGCCGAACCCAGCTTCTCGAGGATCGCGAGGATCGCGTCGGCTGGTTGCAGACTCGCGGCCGGCCAGCCTGTCACCCGGATGCTTCCGCCGCTGACTACCGCCGCAGCGAGGAACGGCACAGCGTTGGACAGATCAGGTTCAATGCTCCACTGCCGCGCCGCGATTGGCCCGGGGGAGACCCGCCAACGGTTGGCCTGCGTGTCGTCCACGTCCACGCCGGCGTCGCGCAGCATCGACACCGTCATCGCCACGTGCGGCGCCGACGGCACCGACTCGCCGGTGTGCACGATCGTCAGCCCGTCACTGAACGCGGCGCCGGACAGCAGCAAGCCGGACACGAACTGCGACGAGCCAGACGCATCGATCTCGACCGTGCCGCCTGCGACCGATCCCGCGCCGCGCACCGAGAACGGCAGACCATCGCCGTCGATGTCGACACCGACTCCGCGCAGCGCGTCGAGCAGCGGCGCAATCGGTCGGACGCGGGCCTGCTCGTCGCCGTCGAACACCACGGTCTCGGTGCCCAGCGCGGCGACTGCAGGCACGAATCGCAACACTGTGCCCGCGAGGCCACAGTCCACCCGCGCCCCCGCCTGCGGGGCGATGGCGCCGCTGACGGTCAGCTCGCTGTCGTCTCCGTCCACCGTGACGCCAAGGGTGCGCAGGGCGCCGATCATCAGGTCGGTGTCGCGGCTTCTCAGCGCACCGCAGATCGTCGACTCGCCTTGTGGAGCGGCCAGCGCGGCGAGCACGAGCGCCCGGTTGGTCTGCGACTTCGAGCCCGGGATGGTGACGGTGGCATGCACGGGTGTCGGCGTCGACGGTGCCGGCCAATTGCTCACGACGTCCATCCTGCCTTGTCGGTTGACCGTGCCACCATGGGATCTATGTGTGGGCGATTCGCGGTGACCACCGACCCGGCGCTATTGGCCGAGAAGATCCAGGCAATCGATGAGGCCACGTCGGCCCAGAAGGACACGACCGGGCCCAACTACAACGTCGCCCCGACCACCACGATCAGCACCGTCGTTAAACGGCACACTGAGCCCGACGACGAGTCGACGCGGCGGGTGCGCCTCATGCGCTGGGGGCTGGTCCCGCCCTGGGCGAAGAGCGCGGACGACGGCGGGCCGGACACCAAGGGGCCGCTGCTGATCAACGCCCGCTCCGACAAGGTCACGAGCTCGCCCGTGTTCCGCACGTCGGCCAAGGGCAAGCGCTGCCTGGTGCCGATGGACGGCTGGTATGAGTGGCGGCCCAACGGTGAGATGTCGTCGGGCAAGAAGGCGCCCAAGACGCCGTTCTACATGTACAGCAGTGACGGCGAACCGCTGTTCATGGCCGGGCTGTGGTCGACGTGGCGGCCGAAAGAGGCGCCGAAGGACAGCCCGCCGTTGCTGAGTTGCACCATCATCACCACCGATGCCGCAGGTCCGCTGGCCGAGATCCACGACCGGATGCCGCTGACCATCAGCAAGAGTGACTGGGACCGCTGGCTTGATCCGGATGCTCCGATCGACGAGGGCCTGCTGCGTGGACACGGCGACCTCGACCGCATCGAAATCCGCGAAGTCTCCCGGCTGGTCAACAGCATCCGCAACAACGGACCCGAGCTGATCGAGCCGGCCAAGCCGGAACCCGAACAAGCCACCCTGCTCTGACGGTTCAGCGTCGCCGTGCTGTCACCACCACGTACGGCGCGTCGAAGGACACGCGGCCGTCGGCGTGTGAATGCGCCTTCATGGCAGTCTCGAACGCAGCAAGTAGCCGCTCGCGCTGACTCTGGTCCACCCGGCTGCGCACGTCGACGTGCAACGGCGATTCGTGAGTGAGGAAGTGCATCCCGGCGTGCACTGACTCGAATTTCCATGTGTGCACGCCATTTTCGATGTCAAGGTCGCCGAAATCGGCTGACAGCCGCGCGGTGATCGTGTCCGGATCGCCCCATTGGTCCGGTGAGTAACCCGAGGCGGGAGGCGGGCCGAGAACATCGATGATCGGGGCGAAGAACGGGTTTGCCGGGTCGTGCACCCAGGACGAAAAGCCGACGGCGCCTGCGGGCTTCAGCAGGCGACTGATTTCTGCGACCATGCTCACCGGCTCGACGAAGATGATCCCCATATTCGAGACCACCGCGTCGAAGGACTGTCCGGGCAAGCCGGTGTCGGATGCATCGGCGGCTACCCAGGTGATGGATCTGCCTGCGGCCTCGGCCTTGTGCGCGCCGATGGTTATCAGCTCAGGGGTGATGTCCACGGCCGTCACCCGAGCCCCGCGGGCGGCCGCCACGAGCGCGGCGTTTCCCGTCCCGCACGCGAGGTCGACGACCGTTGCGTCGTGCATGGGCAGTCGCGGCTCGAGTGCGTCGATCACCTCGGCGGCGATGGGCGCGATGCGTTCGGCGACAGCCTCGTAGCGACCGCCGGACCAGATCGTTGGAGTGGACACGCCCACAGCGTGCCACGATTGCACGGTGACCGGACCGCCCGATCCGTACCACGCCGCGACGTCCTCGTCGCTGGTCGGTTATCCCGTGGTGTCACCGCCACTTACGCGACGGGTGCTCCTCGATCAGTTTTGGGCCGAACTCACGTTTGTCCACTGGCCGGTGGACCCCGAAACCGTGGCGCATCTGTACCCGAGCGGAACCCGACCGGATGTCTTCGTCGACGGCTTGACCTACGTCGGGTTGATCCCGTTCGAGATTCGGCGCACCACAGTGGGTACGTCGCTGCCGTTGCCGTACTTCGGCAGGTTCGCAGAGACCAACATCCGGCTGTACTCCGTCGACGACGCCGGCCGTCACGGTGTGCTCTTCCGGTCGCTGGAGACGGCGCGGCTGGCCGTGGTGCCGGTGACCCGGATCGGGCTCGGCGTGCCGTATACGTGGGCGAAGATGCGCGTGATCCGGCGCGACAATGAGATCTCGTATGCCAGCGTGCGCCGCTGGCCGCGGCGTGGCCTGTGCAGCCGGCTGACGGTCGTCGTCGGGGACAAGGTCGAACCGACGGCGCTGGAGATCTGGCTCACCGCACGGTGGGGTGCGCACACGCGCAAGGCCGGACGGACGTGGTGGGTGCCCAACGAACACTGGCAATGGCCGCTGCATGCGGCGGAGATCGTCGAGCTGCACGACGATCTACTGGAAGCCAGTGGTGTCACGCCCGCCGGCGACCGGCTGCGTGCCCTTCACTCACCGGGCGTACGAGCGAAGTTCAGCCGGCCCGTGCTGGTGCGGTAACGCTAGGGCCCCGTGTAGCCAGGGGGATTCGGCGTGTCCACCCACAGGTCCACGCCGAGGTCGGACCCTGGAACGCAGTTGTAGACCGACAGATCGGTGACGCCGGATTCCAGCAGCACGTCCTCACACAGCAGGCTATTGCCGGTGTACTCCCGGGACGGTTTGTTGAGGACGGCGTAGGCGGCGTCCGCGTAGACGTCGGGCTTGCGCGCCCGGCCCATCGCCTCCTCGCCGCCGAGCAGGTTCTGCACCGCGGCGGTGGCCACCAGCGTGCGTGGCCACAACGTGTTGGACGCGATGCCCTCATCGCGCAGCTCCTCGGCCATCGCCAAGGCGCACAACGACATTCCGTATTTGGCCATCATGTAGGCGGTCGGCTTGAGCCACTCGGGCTCCAAGCGAACCGGCGGGGACAACGTGAGGATGTGTGGATTCGCCCGACCGACCATGTGCGGAATGCATGCCTGCGAAACCGCATACGTGCCACGGACCTGGATCCCGTTCATCAAGTCGAAGCGCTTAAGCGGCACCTCGGTGATCGAGCCGAGATTGATCGCCGACGCGTTGTTCACGCAGATGTCGATGCCGCCGAACTGCTCGACGGTCGCCGCGACCGCGGAAGCCACCGAGTCGCCGTCGCGAATGTCGCCGACGATCGGCAGCGCCTGTCCGCCGGCCTCCTCGAGCTCCTTGGCCGCGGTGTAGACCGTGCCAGGAAGTTTCGGGTGCGGCTCGGCGGTCTTGGCGATCAGCGCGATGTTGGCCCCGTCGGCGGCTGCGCGCTTGGCGATCGCCAGCCCGATGCCGCGGCTCGCGCCGGAGATGAACATGGTCTTCTGCGACAAAGAGGGCGGGGCCATGGGTTCACCTTAAATTGCGCGAATGTCGGCGGTGACGGCGTTGGTGAGCCTGATCAGGTCTTGCGGGTGCACGGCGACGTCCCAGCCCCGCTTGCCGGCGCTGCACAGCACCTTGTCCCAATGCAGCGCCGTGGCGTCGACGACGGTGGGAAGTCGCTTGCGCTGGCCGAAGGGGGAAATGCCGCCGATGACGTAGCCGGTCGAGCGTTCGGCGGCGGTTCGCTCGGCCATCGCGGCCTTGGGCACCCCGAGCGCGGATGCGGCGGCCTTCAGCGACAGCTTCGCCGGCACCGGCAGCACCGCGACGCCCAGCCCCTTCGGCAGCGAGATGACGAGCGTCTTGAGGACCTGCCGCGGATCGACGCCCTCGACGCCGGCGAGCTCTTGGACCGCCTCTTCGCCGAACGCTTCGGTTCGCGGATCGTGCTTGTACTGCAACACCTCGTGGGGCACACCAGCGGCCAGTAGAGCCGCGATCGCCGGGGTTGCTGCGCGCGCCACCGGCTCAGACTAATGCCCTGCGTGCATCGGCGATTGCGCCGCTATACGGGAACAACCGGGCCCATTCGTGCTGTTATTGGGGACAGTCCGGCCCGTGGAAAGGGCCGTGTCGGTCGCAGCCTCTAGGATCGAGAGAAGGGGATTTTTGGTGCCTGCCGTATGCCTGGAACGTCCGGTGGATTTGCCGGGCCTGTTCGGAGGCGCCGTTACAGAAGGGACGGTGTTCCCCACGATGACCGACACCGACGGGTCGACGCCCGATTCGGCAGCACAGACGTCGGCGCCCGAAAGAGCGGAGAGCGACGCCGAGCTCACCGCGCGATTCGAGCGCGACGCGATTCCCCTGCTCGACCAGCTCTACGGCGGCGCGCTGCGGATGACCCGCAATCCGGCCGATGCCGAGGACTTGCTGCAGGAGACCATGGTCAAGGCCTACGCCGGCTTCCGGTCGTTCCGCGAAGGAACCAACCTGAAGGCGTGGCTGTACCGGATCCTGACCAACACCTACATCAACAGCTACCGCAAGAAGCAGCGCCAACCGTCGGAGTACCCGACCGAGGAGATCACCGACTGGCAGCTGGCGGCCAACGCCGAGCACTCGTCGACCGGTCTGCGCTCGGCCGAGGTGGAGGCCCTCGAAGCGCTTCCGGACACCGAGATCAAGGCCGCGCTGCAGGCATTGCCGGAGGAATTCCGGATGGCGGTGTACTACGCCGACGTCGAAGGCTTCCCGTACAAGGAGATCGCCGAAATCATGGACACGCCGATTGGGACAGTGATGTCCCGGTTGCACCGGGGCAGGCGCCAGCTCCGCACTCTGCTGGCCGATGTGGCAAGGGACCGCGGCTTTATGCGCGGTGAGCAGCTCGACACGCCGGAGGAGGTGTCGTCATGACCGACGACCAGTCCTCGCGCGACGAGGGTGAACGCTGGACCCCGCCGATCGGTCCCGTCGACCCGGAGCATCCCGAATGCGCCGCGGTGATCGCCGAGGTATGGACGCTGCTTGACGGCGAATGCACGGCAGAGACCCGCGATAAGCTCAAGCACCATCTCGAAGAGTGCCCCGCATGCCTTCGGCACTACGGGGTCGAGGAACGGGTCAAAACCCTGATCGCCAAGAAATGCAGCGGCGAAAAGGCACCCGAAGGGCTACGCGAGCGGCTGCGAATCCAGATCAGCCGCACCACGATCATCCGCGGTTAGCGCACCGCTTTCGAACCGCAGTTCGGCCGCTTGCCGTGATTGGCTTTGGAGTGCTTACGATCGCGCTTCTTACGGCCACGCTTGGCCATGGTCATCCTCCGTGTCGTCAGGGGGTTCGTGGGGCCCACATTCAGCGGGCGCGTCCGCTACATCTTCTCATGGCCCGGCGACAGCCCCGCCCACCCGGGGTTGTGGTTCGATATGAGCGGCTGGCATGCGGAGCCGGTGCTGGCGACATGAGACTCCGAAGGGGTGAAGATGGCCGAGGATGTTCGCGCCGAGATCGTGGCCAGCGTGTTGGAGGTCGTGGTTCACGAGGGCGATCAGATCGGTGAGGGCGACACCCTGGTGCTGCTGGAGTCGATGAAGATGGAGATTCCGGTGCTGGCCGAGGTGGCGGGCACCGTCAGCAAGGTGAGCGTGTCCGTTGGCGATGTCATCCAGGCCGGCGACCTCATCGCGGTGATCAGCTAGCGCAGCGCTAGCCGCGCCGCCGAAGTAGCCCCCGATGTCCACCCTCGGTGACCTGCTCGCCGAGCACACCGTCCTGCCCGGCAACGCCGTCGACCACATGCACGCCGTTGTGGGTGAGTGGCAGCTGCTGGCCGACCTGTCCTTCGCCGACTTCCTGATGTGGGTGCGCCGCGACGACGGTGTGCTGGTGTGTGTCGCTCAGGTCCGCCCCAACACGGCGCCCACGGTGCTGCTGGCCGATGCAGTCGGCACGACCGCAATAGCCGACGAGATGCCCGTCGTAGCCGCCGCTTTCACATCCGGCACGATAGGCCGCGAAATCCCTGGGGGACAACGGGATTCGCATATGCCCAATGCGGCTGGAGCGGGGCCTGGCCTCAACGTGGAAGCCGTGCCGGTGCGTTACAACAACGAAGTGGTGGCCGTGTTGACGCACCAAACCGCACTGGCGTCGCGCAAGGCCAGCCCGCTGGAGAACGCCTATCTCGACTGCGCGCGCGATCTGCTGCTGATGCTGTCGGAAGGGACCTTTCCCAACGTCGGCGATCTGGCGATGTCACGGTCAAGCCCTCGTGTCGGCGACGGCTTCATCCGGCTCGACGGGGCCGGTGTCGTCGTGTTTGCGAGCCCCAACGCGATTTCGGCCTACCACCGGATGGGGCTGGCGTCCGAACTCGAGGGACACAACTTGGTCAGCGTGACTCGTCCGCTGATCTCCGATCCGTTCGAGGCCCAGGAACTGGCCAACCACGTCCGCGATTCACTTGACGGCGGATCCAGCATGCGCATGGAGGTCGACGCTGGCGGCGCAGCCGTGTTGTTGCGCACGCTGCCGTTGGTGGTGCACGGCAAGGCTGTTGGGGCGGCGGTGCTGATCCGCGACGTCACCGAGGTCAAGCGTCGCGACCGCGCCCTGCTTTCCAAGGATGCGACGATCCGCGAGATCCATCATCGGGTGAAGAACAACCTGCAGACCGTCGCGGCGCTGTTGCGCCTGCAGGCGAGGCGCACCAACAACGCCGAGGGGCGCGAAGCGCTGATCGAGTCGGTGCGACGGGTGTCGTCCATCGCTCTGGTGCACGACGCGCTGTCGATGTCGGTGGACGAGGAGGTCAACCTCGACCAGGTGGTGGACCGGATCTTGCCGATCATGAACGACGTCGCGACGGTCGACACTCCCATCCGCATCAGCCGCGTCGGCGATCTCGGGGTGCTTGACGCAGACCGCGCCACCGCGCTGGTCATGGTGATCACCGAACTCGTACAGAACGCCATCGAGCACGCGTTCGACACCTCCACCCAGCAGGGCTGCGTGACGATCCGCGCCGAGCGGTCAGCACGGTGGCTCGACGTGGTGGTTCACGACGACGGCCGCGGGCTGCCGGACGGTTTCAGCCTGGAGAAGTCCGACAGTCTCGGCCTGCAGATCGTGCGGACGCTGGTGTCCGCGGAGCTGGACGGCTCACTGGGCATGCACGCCGTGCCGACGGGCGGCACCGACGTGGTGCTGCGGGTGCCGATCGGCAGGCGCGCGCGACTGGCACAGTAGTCAGCGGCGATTGCAAAATGTCCATCACTGACGCAATTTTGGACAAATTGCATTTGCACATAATTACGGCCCCGACATTTGTCGGGGCCGTAACCTTTCGTTCTCGGGTTTGGGGTCCTAGACCCCGCTGCGGGCCTTGGTCCGAGCGTTGCGCCGCTTGAGCGCACGCCGCTCGTCTTCGCTCATTCCGCCCCATACGCCCGCGTCCTGGCCCGAATCCAATGCCCAGGTAAGGCACTCGGTGGTCACCGGGCAGCGGTTGCATACGAGCTTCGCGTCAGCAATCTGTGCAAGTGCCGGTCCACTGTTTCCCACCGGGAAGAACAGTTCCGGATCCTCATCACGACAGACCGCCTTGTGGCGCCAATCCATTTTCTCTAACTCCTAACTGAGTGCGCAGCAGGGCGCACGAGTATTTTCTTCGGCTGTTAACGCGTGCATACGAAATGTTTCTGCACTGTTGCATCCGAGTTTTTCACAGGCTGAACAGATGTCAATAGAACTCAGTTCACACGTGGTCAATCTCACTAGCGGGGCCTGTTCCCAGGCCACTTACCCGTTTGTACTACACTAAACCCACTTGCGCCCTGAATTGCCCCTGTGAATGCTATTAACGCAGGTCAGAAGGGGTCTTTGCGGGTGGTGCGACGACGCCCAGGGCATTCGGAACCGATGTGAACGTCATCTCTTGACGCGGTCCGAGGAAGTCTCCATCGATCTGACACGCCACCGGCGTGTCGCTCGTCACTCGCAGCCACGGCAGATCGTCGTCTCGGATCAGGTGCTTGGCGGCCAACTTGGGCTTCTTCGCCAACATCTGCCGGACCATCCGCAGGTTCGCCCAGACGTTCATGCTGGTGATCGCGAAAACGCCGAGACCGGCCTCGAACGTTGTCTCGGGGTTCGTCCAGACCGGACGCGTGTTGGCGTACGTCCATGGGCTGGAGTTCGACACGAACGCGAAATGCACGCCCGTCACCGGATCCCGGTCGGGCAGGTGCAGCGTCAACTCCGGATCCCTGCGCGCATTGGTCAGCATCTCGCGCACCGCGACGCGGATGTATCGCGAGGCGGTGACCTTGCGGCCCTTGGCGCGCTGCGCCTCGACAGCGGCGACCACCTCGCCGTCCACCCCCATGCCTGCCGTGAACACCCCCCAGCGTTCGCCGCAGTCCATCAGGCCGATGCGCCGCCAGGACTTGCGCCGACGGTAGTCCGACAGCTCGTCGACGAGCTGGTTCGTCGCCGCGATGGGATCCGGGCTGATGCCGAGTGCGCGGGCGAACACGTTGGCCGACCCGCCGGGGACCACACCGACCGCGGGCGCAGACCCGTTCACGCCGACCTCGCCGAGAATGCCGTTGACGACTTCGTTCACCGTGCCGTCGCCGCCGTGGATGATCAGCACGTCGATGCCATCACGAGCGGCGTCGCGGGCGATCTCGATGGCGTGGCCGCGATGGTCGGTATGGGCGACGGTGAGTTTGACCCGGCTCTCGAGTGCGTGGGCCAGCAGGTCGCGCCCGGCGGGGGTGGTCGACGTGGCATTCGGGTTGACGATCAGCACGGCGCGCACGGGGGATCAGCCTATCCGTGCGAGATGTCCAGTCGTATCAGTGCAGGTACCGTACGGGCGTGACCGATCGGCGCCGACTGCTCCTCGTCAACGGGCCCAACCTCAACCTGCTGGGCAGCCGTGAACCCGAGATCTATGGCACGGCCACCCTTGCCGAAATCGAGAAGCTGACCACCGCCACCGCGGCGGAATTCGGGCTCGATCTGCGTGCCGTGCAGAGCAACCATGAAGGCGTGCTGATCGACGAGATTCACCGGGCGCGGGTCGACTGCTGCGGCGTGGTGATCAATGCAGGTGCGTTCACCCACACCTCGGTCGCGATCGCCGACGCATTGGCGGCGGTCGACCTTCCAGTCGCCGAAGTGCATCTGTCGAACATCCACCGCAGGGAGCCGTTTCGCCACCATTCGTACATCTCCGCGGTGGCCGAGATGGTGGTGGTCGGTGCGGGCGCGGAGGGCTACGCGGTCGCGGTCCGACACCTGGCCAGGGAGAGCCGGCCGTGACCGTCCCCGCTCCAACGACCGTGCGTCAGGCCGCCGTGCTGGTGGCGCTCGAGGGTGTGGCCGGGCTCGCAGCGGCGGTGGTCTATTTGGTCAGCGGCTTCTCGGGCGCAGACCAGCCGGGCCTGAACTTCTTCGGCACAGCGGCGTGGTTCGCGATCATCGGGTGCGGTGTGCTCGCGGCGGCGTGGGCGCTATGGACCGGGAGACGCTGGGGACGCGGGGTGGCGGTGTTCGTTCAGCTGCTGTTGTTGCCGGTGGCGTGGTACATCGCCGTCGGCTCGCATCAATGGTTTTACGGCGTCCCCGTCGCAGCCATCGCGCTGATCACGCTCGTGCTGTTGTTTAGCCCTTCGGCGTTGCAGTGGGTGGTGGCGGCTCAGGATCGGCCGGATTCGCCGGCGAGCGCCGACAATTCGGGGCCCGACACCCGATAGGTGATCCATTCCTGCTGGGGCTTGCCGCCCACGGCGTCGTAGAGGGCGATCGCGTTGACGTTCCAGTCAAGCACCGCCCACGACAACCTGGTGTAGCCGCCGTCGACGCATTCGCGGGCCAGCGTCGCCAGCATCTTGCGGGCCAGGCCACGCCTGCGGAAACGCGGACGCACGTAAAGGTCCTCGAGGTAGACCCCGGCAACGCCGTCCCACGTGGAGAAGTTCCTGAACCACAGCGCCCCGGCGGCCGCCTCACCGTCCACCTCGGCGATATGCCCGAAAACCGTGGGCGGATCACCGAAAAGCGCTTCGCCGAGCTGACTTTCGGTGACGGTACATTCGTAACTGGCGTTCTCGAACTCGGCCAGCTCGTGGATCATCGCGGTCAGCTCCGCCTCGTCGCCGGGTCGCGCGCGACGGATGTGCTCGGTCATGTCTCGACTCCCACTCGGTCCGGTCCTCGCTCGTTCCTCGCTGCGATCCTCACTCGCGGTCGTCTTCGAAAGTCATGGCTCAACTCCAAGGGCCGACAAGATGGTGTTGAATTTCGTTGTGGTTTCGGCGACTTCGTCGTCCGGATCGGATTCGGCGACGATCCCGCCGCCAGAGTGGGCGTCGACGGTGCGCCTATCGGCCGACAGCTGGGCGCAGCGGATCGACACCACCCAGCGTCCGTCGCCACGTTGGTCACACCAGCCCACCGCGCCCGCGTAGAAGCCGCGGTCACCCTCGAGCTCGTCGATCAGCTCCGCAGCAGCCGCGGCGGGAACGCCGCCGACAGCTGGCGTGGGATGAAGAGCGATCGCCAAATCCAATGCAGTCGTGGATCTTTCGCGCAGATGGCCCTTGATCGGTGTGGACAGGTGCCAGACCGCCGCGGTCTTGGACAGCTGCGGTTCCTGCGCGATCTCCAAGTCGGAGCACAACGGCTCCAGGGCATCGCGCATCGCGTCGACAACCAGCTGGTGCTCGTGGCGGTTCTTCTCGGATGCGGCCAGGGCTGCGCCGCTCGCCTCGTCGGCATCTGGGTCCGTCATTCGTGGCGCCGAGCCCGCGAAGGGCCGGCAGATCACCTGTTCGCCGTGGCGAGCCACCAACAGCTCGGGACTGGCACCCACCAGTGCGGCACCCGAATATCCGCCGCCGGCCGCGGTCAGGTCCACCAGATAGGCATTGGCGGTTGGGTCGGCGGCGATCAGGCGATCCACAAGCGTGCGCGCGTCAAGCGGCCCGTCCGCGACCATCCGCAACGCTCGGGCCAGCACCACTTTGTGCAGCGCGCTCGCTGGATCTCGCAGGCGCTTCAATGCCGCCCCGATCCGCGACCGGTGCTCGTCGGGATCGGGGACGGTCTGGGTGATCCGCACAGTTGGCAGTTGGCGCAACGGCCACGTCGGCAACGCGTCGAGGAACTGAACCGACTGCGGGCGAATCAGAGCGGTGGGCTTGGAAAGGTCAAATGGCAAGGCGCCCACAATGATTGGTGTGCTGTGCGACGCAAGCGCGGCGCGCGCATCGGACAGTTTCGGAAACGCGGTATGCACCCCCTCGGCGACGACCGCGCTACCGCGGCCGAGGACGAAGACCGGTTCGCGTGTCACCTTGGCTTACACGGATCCGCGTAGCCGGTCAGGCCCTGCGCGATGATCTGCGGAACACCGTGTTCGAAGCCGAGCACCGCAATCGACGCCGGTGCCATCGCGAACCGGATTCCCGTTGGCACAGGCAACTCGACCCAGCGCGCGATCACCGAGCGGGAAAAGTGCGCATGACCGACGAACACCACGTCGCGCGACACCATGTGCCTCAGCGCCAACTCGACGGCGCCATCCGCGCGTGTGGTGACCGCCGCGACGCTTTCGCCGCCCTCGGCGCCGTGCGTCCAGATCAACCAGTCGGGCACGGTCTCGCGGATCTCGGGGGTCGTCAGTCCTTCGTACTCGCCGTAATCCCATTCCTGCAGAAGCGGAGACACCTCGTTGACGGTCAACCCGGCCAGCTCGGCGGTGTGCAGGGCGCGCCGCATCGGGCTGCTGATCACCAGGGGGTCGACCAGTTCCAGCTCGGCGAGCGCCTCGGCGGCGAGCTTGGCCCGGTCACGGCCTGTCTCGGTGAGCTCGAGGTCGGTATGACTGGTGTGCCGGCCGGACCGCGACCACTCCGTTTCGCCATGACGAAGCAGGAGCAGGCGGTGCTGCAGGACGCTCACGCTCACCGATTCTGCCGCACGGCCGGTCGCGGTGTCCGTGCACGTGCCAGGATGAACATCGTGACGCGGGTACTAGCGGTCGCCAATCAAAAGGGTGGGGTAGCCAAAACCACGACGGTCGCGTCGTTGGGCGCGGCGATGGAGGAGAAGGGCAAGCGAGTCCTGCTTGTCGATCTGGATCCGCAGGGGTGTCTGACGTTTTCGTTGGGCCAGGACCCCGACAAGCTGGCCGTGTCGATCCACGAAGTGCTGCTTGGCGACGTGGAACCCGACGCTGCGCTCGTCAATACGTCCGAGGGGATGGCGCTGCTGCCGGCCAACATCGACCTGGCAGGCGCGGAGGCCATGCTGTTGATGCGAGCGGGCCGCGAATACGCGCTCAAGCGCGCCCTTGCCAAGGTCGGCGGCGACTACGACGTGGTGATCATCGACTGCCCGCCGTCGCTCGGCGTGCTCACACTCAACGGGCTGACCGCCGCGGACGACGTGATTGTGCCGCTGCAGTGTGAAACATTGGCGCACCGCGGCGTCGGCCAGTTCCTGCGCACGATCACCGACGTCCAACAGATCACCAACTCCGACCTGAAACTGCTCGGCGCATTGCCCACGTTGTACGACTCGCGCACCACGCACAGCCGCGACGTGCTGCTGGATGTGGCCGACCGCTACGACCTGCCGGTGCTGGCGCCGCCGATCCCGCGCACAGTGCGGTTCGCCGAGGCCAGCGCGTCGGGCGCGTCGGTGCTGGCCAGCCGGAAGAACAAGGGCGCGCACGCATACCGCGAACTGGCGACGGCGTTGCTCAAGCACTGGAAGAACGGCAAAGCGCTGGCGACCTACACGCCCGACATCTAGTGATTTGTGTGCGTTTTTTGCGCTCACCGCATTGCGCTCACCGCAACGGAACGCATACAAAATCGCGCCTAACCCAGCGCGACGAGCGTGTCACCGCGCTGTTCGAGAACCGTCGACCCCGCCACCGCAGGCACCACCGGCTCGGAACTCGGCGGACGCCTCAGCGGAATGTGGCGCTCGCCCTTGCCGCTGTCGGGGTCGAAGACGTCGTAGCCGTCGGTGACGGGAACAAGCAGCAGGCCGGCCATCACTGTGGCGGGGCCTAGCGGAACGTTTTGGCCCGCGGGCGTGACGGTGTATTTGTAGCGAAGACCGTTGGCGGAGAACACCATTACGTCCTCGCCGGTCCACCAGGTGATCAGATCCCCGGCGCGCGACATCGTGGCATTGGCCGACGGCGCCTTGGTCAACAACGTGCTCGCGACCGTGGCACCGGTCTCGTCGACGATGTTCACCATCGGCTTCGGTGTCGGCACGTATACCGCGGTCGTGGTTTCCGAGACGGCGATCACCCGCGCACCCGACTCGTCGGTGATTCCTGGCTGCGGCACGTATTTCAGCTCGGGGGTGTCTTCTTCGTCGGAGGGCCGCAGCAGCGTCAGCCGTAGGTCCGCCTGGCCGGGGCAGGATTCCAGCACCGACACCGCGGTGGAGCTGGCCGCCGCCGACACCAGCCGGCACACCGGGGAGGCGGGCGTTCCGGGTTTGATCCGCGCGTCGATCGATCCGTAGGACAGCATCCTGACCATGTCGGAGCGCCACATCTCCAGCCGGCTGTCGCCTGCCGACAGCACGGTGGTGCCGTCAGACGACAACGTCACCTCAGGATCGGAGTATCCCGTGCGGCTGGGGCCACGCCGTCCGGTCTTGGAGTCGATCGTGCTGACCTGCCCGCAGCCACGAACGTCGGGGTAGACCGCGACCGCGTAGTGATACACCCAGGTGACACCACACAGGTCGAGGTCGCGTGCGTAGCTCCACAGCGAGTCGCCGGTCGCCGGGTCGCGGCCGTCGACGGCACGACCATTTCCGGTCACCACTGAGCCGGCCACCACGAGCGGCGACGTCGTCTTCGCGCTTGGCGCCGTCCACAGCTCACGCAGCGTCGTGGGCAGCACTTTGGCCGGTGTCAGATTGGGCACCGGCGTCACGGCGGGCCTGCTATTGGTGGCCCGTGCGTCACTGGTCCACCAAATGAGCGCGGCGACAACAGCGACCACCACGACGATCGCCAATGCTGCCACCACGTCGGCCCGGGTACGGCGTTCGGGTTTGACCATCGGGTGGCGGGAGCCTCGCTAGCTGGTGCTGGCTGCCGCGGCCTTGCGCGGACGACGCCGACGACGGCGCCGGCCGGCCTGCGCTGCGTCGCCGCCGTCCTGATCGTCGGCGGCAGGCGCGGCCTGCTCGGTCACGGCGTGGCCGTCGACCTGCTCGCCGCCACGGGTGCGCCGGCGGGTCCTTGTGCTGCGTCGGGCGGGCCGCTCGGCGGACTTCTCCGCAGGCGCGCGCTTGGCCCGCGTCTTGCGCGGTTCGCCGACGGTACCCGTGGTGTCGGCGGGGATGTTCAGCTCTTCGTACAGATGCGGCGAGCTCGAATAGGTCTCGGCAGGGTCGGGGGTATTGAGGCCGAGCGCCTTGTCGATCATTTCCCAGCGGGCCAGCTCATCCCAGTCGACCAGCGTGACCGCGATTCCGGTCTTGCCTGCGCGGCCGGTGCGGCCGATGCGGTGCACGTAGGCCTGGTCGTCCTCGGGGATCTGGTAGTTGATGACGTGGGTGATGTCGTCGATATCGATGCCTCGGGCGGCGACGTCGGTGGCCACCAGCACGTCGACCTCGCCGGTGCGGAACGCCTTGAGCGCCTTTTCACGGGCGGCCTGGCCGAGATCGCCGTGCACGGCGCCGACCTTGAATCCGCGCTCGGCGAGTTCGTCGGCGACCTTCTGGGCGGTGCGCTTGGTGCGGGTGAAGATCATCGTCGCGCCGCGCCCGTCGGCCTGCAGAATGCGGGCGACCAGTTCGACCTTGTCCAGCGCGTGCGCACGGTAGGCGAACTGCTCCGTCGTGTCGTGGGTGGCCGCCGAATGTGGCGCCTCCGCCCGGATGTGGGTGGGCTGGTTCATGAACGTGCGGGCCAGCGTGATGATCGGGTCCGGCATGGTGGCCGAGAACAGCATCGCCTGCCGTTCGGCGGGGATCTGGCGCAAGATGCGCTCGATGTCGGGCAGGAAGCCGAGGTCGAGCATTTCGTCGGCCTCGTCGAGCACCAGCATCGACAACCCACCGAGCTGCAGGTGGCCCTGCTGGGCGAGGTCGAGCAGCCGGCCGGGCGTGCCGACGACGACGTCGACGCCCTTCTGCAACGCTTCGATCTGCGGCTCGTAAGGCCTGCCGCCGTAGATCGATGTGACGGTCAGCTTGCGATCGCCGGCCTTGAGGTGCTTAGCCGCGGTCGCCAGATCGCTGGACACCTGCAGGCATAGCTCGCGAGTGGGGACCACGACCAGCGCCCTGGGGATACCCGACAGCTCACGCTCGGCGTCGGTGGTGATCCGCTGCAGCAGCGGCACGCCGAAGGCCAGGGTCTTGCCCATGCCGGTGCGGGCCTGGCCGATCAGGTCGTCGCCCGCCAACGCGAGCGGCATTGTCAGTTCTTGGATAGCAAACGGATGTTCCTTGCCATCTTCGGAGAGTGCGCGGACGATTTCGTCGCGAACTCCGAGTTCAGCAAAGGTTGGGTTGAGATGCGTCATACGCGGAGGCTTAGCCTTTCAATTGTCAATCCTCATGGCGTCCACGCGCGCACGAGTTCGACGAAGCTATGCCGGGGCCCTGCACTGAGGTAGGCGGGCCATCCGCGTGCACGCACATTTCTTAGGTACCGGCTCACTGTTGCGGGCCACTGCCTGCGTACATGATAGCTGGCCGGCTTTGCCGCGGGATCGTCGCGGCGCTTGGCGTCTACAGTTGGGCCATGAATGCCACGCCGCCAGCGGCCTCCTCCGAGCAGATCGCCAACTCGGTTGCCTCGGGCGTGTCGGCCGATCATCCCGGCGTCAACGAGCTGTTCGCTCTGCTGGCCTACGGCGAGGTGGCGGCCTTCTACCGGCTCACCGACGAGGCGCGGATGGCGCCCAATCTGCGCGGCCGGATCAACATGGCCGCCATGGCTGCCGCGGAGATGAGCCACTACGAGGTGCTGCGAGATGCGCTGGAGCGCAGGGGAGTCGACGTCGTTCCCGCGATGACGAAGTACGCCTCGGCCCTGGAGAACTATCACCGGCTCACCACGCCGAGCACGTGGCTCGAAGCGCTCGTCAAGACCTACGTCGGTGACGCGCTGGCCGCCGACTTCTATCTGGAGATCGCCGACACGCTGCCCAACGAGATCGCCGACGTGGTGCGCGCGGTGCTCTCGGAGACGGGACACTCACAGTTCGTCGTCGCCGAGGTGCAGGCCGCCGTGACGGCAAGCGAAAAGCAGCGGCACCGGCTGGCGTTGTGGTCGCGCCGGCTGCTCGGTGAGGCCATCACGCAGGCGCAGTACGTGATGGCCGACCACGACGAGCTCGTCGACCTGGTGATGTCCAGCGGCGAAGGCCTGAGCCAGATGACGGAGTTCTTCGACCGGTTGCAGCGCACACACAGCACCCGCATGCACGAGCTCGGCCTGGCCTGAACGTTACTTCGTGCAGGTGGCGATCATCGAGTTGGCATTCTGCTGGGCGATCAACGCGCCCGACCCGTCAGTGATGCTGCAGTTGAGCTGACCGCCCACGCTGGTCGCGGTCACGGAGCTGAGCTCGACACCGGGGTCCAGCGCAACGGTCTTCGACCACGGCAGCGCAACGTTGACGTCGGTCTGCAGCGCGCCCTGCTGGTCGGTGTAAATCACCGTCACCAAGTCGATCAGCTGCCGGTTACCGGTCACGGTGTAGGTGACCGCGCGTGGCACCGGCGCGGTTTCGGTGGGTGCCGTGGTCGGCGGAGCGCTGGCGCTGGCGCTCGGCGTGAGGGTGGTGACCGTCTCGGGCGATAGCGGTGCGGCAGGCGGGAGCGACGACGGCGTGGTGGCGGCCGGCGGTGCAGACGTGGTCGCGGCGGGCTGCGTGGTCGTCGGTGCGGCGACGGTCGTCGACACCGAGCCGCTGTCGCCGCCGCCGAGGATGACCGCGGTGCAGATCACCGCGACGAGCAGAATCGCGCCGGCGACCCCGGCGATCCAGATCCACCGGCGATCGATCGGCTCGTAGTCGTCGTAGTCCTCGATGTCGTCGTACTCCTCGAGACCCACGTACTCCTCGTAGTCGCCGTAGTCGAGATTGACGGTTTCCGAGGCGTCGTCCCGAGGGCTGTGGATCCGCTCGGTCGGGGTCAGCGAATACGGTGAATGTGCGGTATAAGGCCTGTTCATGCAGCTGTTTCCCAGTCGTTTAGTGCAATGCCGGCCCTGATGCTATCGAGACGAAAGTGACAGATGAGGTTGGCGCGCTGGGTGTCGTGTCACGGTCCGGACTCGGTTCGGTCGCGTGTTGTCACGGCGGCTGCCACCGTCGTTTCGCTTATCGCGTAGCGGGCGGGGCGGCACCTCTGCCGTCCAGTAGCCTCATTTCCAACAGCAGTTCATGGACGGAAAGGGTTCAGCGTGGAGGTCAAGATCGGTGTCACGGACAGCCCGCGGGAGCTGATCTTCAACAGTGCGCAGACACCCACAGAGGTGGAGAAGTTGATCACCGACGCACTGGGCAAGGACGCCGGCGTACTGACCCTGACCGACGAGAAGGGCCGCCGATTCCTGGTGCAGACGTCGAGGATCGCCTATGTCGAGATCGGCGCAGCCGATGTGCGCCGAGTGGGCTTCGGGGTCGGAGCCGTCGGCGCGGAGGTCGTTAAGAGCGGGTAAGCGGCACGTGGGACAGCCCGCCCCAAATGAACTGCACCGTGCCGTCCACCGCGTCTTCCTTGGTGATCGGCCGGTCGGCGTGCAGCCAGTAACGCGCTGAGTCGACGCTGATGGCGACCAGTCCGACGGCGATCATCCTGGCCCGGTGCGGTTCCAGGCCGGAGTCGTGGCTGATCAGGTCGAACACCGCGTCGGTGCACGCCTCGGTGGCGACCTTGACCTGCGAGGCCACCTGAGGCTCGGTCACGTAGTCGTTCTCGAAGATCAGCCGGTAGCCCTGGCCGTCGTGCTCGATGAAGTCGAAGAACGCGCTGACGGCTGCGCGCACCCGCAGCCGGTTGTCGGTGGTGGTGCGCAGCGCTTGGCGCACACCGGACACCAGATTGTCGACGTGCCGCGCCAGCACCGCAAGGTACAGCTCCAGCTTCGACGTGAAGTGTTGGTAGAGAACGGGTTTGCTCACGCCGGCCCGGTCGGCGATCTCGTCCATGCCCGCGGCGTGATAGCCGCGGTCGACGAAAACCTCGCTGGCAGCAGCAAGTAACTGCCCACGGCGCTCATCGCGGGGCAGCCGGTTTCCACGCCGGCTGACGCTGGAGCCGACGCCTGACTCGGCGTTGGCAAGATCGCTCATCACGTCCTCAAATTCCCATTGCCGGCTGGGCCGGCGTCTGGCCTCGTTTCGCCACGACACTACTACCGTTGCACGGCCGTGTATGGCAGGACGTCTCACGCTGCCGTTGGTGGCGCGCCAGAAGTGCAAGTGCTTTGGCCTGTGTCATCCTGTTTCGGTGACCTACGACCCGGAGCGTCGCGGGAGTGGTCGCGTGCCTGTGCCCGTACTACGCGACGAGTGGCGAGAGCCGCTGCGCGCGCAGCGTGATCCGCTCGCCGGGGACTCCGGCCGGGCCAGGTCGAATCGCGACGAGCATCGCCGCTGGCGCAAGCAGACATGGCTGGGTCGCTTCATCTCCACCTACGGCTGGCGCGCGTACGCGCTGCCGGTGCTGGTCGCGCTGACCGCGGTGGTGGTGTACCAGACCATCACCGGGACCAGCGTTCCCGAAACGACTCCCGTCGAAGGCCCGGTGCAGGGCCCGCCGACCATCGGCGTGGCCAGCACCGCGATCATCGGAGCGCCGCCGAAGGGGTTGACCCAGTTCGACGCAAACCTGCCGACCGGGATCCTGCCCGACGGCGGGCCGTTCACCGAGGCCGGCGCCAAGACGTGGCACATCGTGCCGGGCGCCACGCCGAAGGTGGGCGAGGGCACCACCAAGACGTTCACCTACACCGTGGAGATCGAGGACGGCGTCGACACCACCTCGTTCGGCGGCGACGACGGATTCGCGCGGATGGTCAGCGAAACTCTGGCCAATCCCAAGAGCTGGACACACAATCCGCAGTTCGCGTTCGCCCGCATCGACGGCGGCGAGCCCGACTTCCGGGTGTCGCTGAGCTCACCGATGACGGTGCGCGAGGGCTGCGGCTACGACATCCAGCTCGAGGCGTCCTGCTACAACCCTGCCTACGTCGACGGCCAGCCGCGGGTGTTCATCAACGAGGCCCGCTGGGTGCGTGGCGCGGTGTCATTCCAGGGCGACATCGGCTCGTACCGGCAGTACCTCGTCAACCACGAGGTCGGCCATGCCATGGGCTACCAACGTCACGAAGGGTGCGCGGAGAACGGCCAGTTGGCGCCGATCATGATGCAGCAGACGTTCAGCACCGCCAACAACGACGCGGCGAAGTTCGACCCGCAGACGGTCAAACCGGACGGTAAGACGTGCCGGTTCAATCCCTGGCCGTATCCGATCGCCTAAGGCGACTCGGCGGTCGACGGCGGGAAGCATCCCGACCGGACTACGGTTGTGCTGGGTACTGCAGTGACCGTCAAATAAGGAGATTTCGGTGTCCCCGAACTTGGGTGGGCCGTTGCCCCCGCTGGTAGAGCCCGCGGGCGAACTCACGCGCGAAGAAGTGGCGCGCTACAGCCGTCATCTCATCATCCCGGACCTGGGTGTGGACGGGCAGAAGCGGCTGAAGAACGCCAGAGTGCTGGTGATCGGTGCCGGCGGGCTGGGCTCGCCGACGCTGTTGTACCTGGCCGCCGCCGGGGTGGGAACCATCGGCATCGTCGAGTACGACGTGGTCGATGAGTCCAACCTGCAGCGTCAGATCATTCACGGGCAGTCCGATATCGGCCGGTCCAAGGCCCAAAGCGCACGTGACTCGATCCGCGAGATCAACCCGCTGGTCGAGGTGCGGCTGCACGAGGTGCGCCTGGAGCCCGACAACGCGGTCAACCTGTTCAAGCAGTACGACCTGATCCTGGACGGCACCGACAACTTCGCGACGCGCTATCTGGTCAACGACGCCGCCGTGCTTGCCGGCAAGCCGTACGTGTGGGGTTCGATCTACCGGTTTGAGGGTCAGGTCTCGGTGTTCTGGGAGGACGCCCCCAACGGACTTGGCCTGAACTACCGCGACCTCTACCCGGAGCCGCCGCCGCCAGGCATGGTGCCCTCGTGTGCGGAAGGCGGCGTGCTGGGCATCCTGTGCGCGTCGATCGCCTCGGTGATGGGCACAGAAGCCATCAAGTTGATCACCGGCATCGGTGAGCCGCTGCTGGGCCGCCTGATGATCTACGACGCGCTCGACATGACTTACCGGACGATCAAGATCCGCAAGGATCCGGCCACGCCGAAGATCACCGAGCTGATTGACTACGAGGAGTTCTGCGGCGTGGTGTCCGACGCTGCGGCCGAGGCCGCAGCCGATTCGACGATCACGCCACGCGAGCTTCGTGAACTGCTGGACTCCGGCAAGCCGTTGGCGCTGATCGACGTTCGTGAACCTGTCGAGTGGGACATCAACCACATCGAGGGCGCAAAGCTGATTCCGAAGGGTGCGTTCGAATCGGGTGAAGCGTTGGCCAAACTCGAGGTCGACCGCACACCGGTGTTCTATTGCAAGACAGGTGTCCGTTCGGCCGAGGTGCTGGCCATCGTGAAGAAGGCCGGCTTCTCCGACGCGATGCACGTGCAGGGCGGAATCGTCGCGTGGGGCAAGCAACTCGAACCCGACATGGTGATGTACTAACGCCAAGTTAGCCGGAGCTCCGCTTAGGCTGAGGTGGTGACTGCCGAACGCCCGCCGGATCATGTGCTGGCGGCCTTCGGATTGACCGGCGTGCGGCCGGTTCCGCTCGGCTCGAGCTGGGAGGGCGGCTGGCGCTGCGGCGAAGTGGTGCTGTCGATGGTCGCCGACCACGCCCGCGCCGCATGGTCGGCGAAGGTCCGCGAAACGTTGTTCGTCGACGGTGTACGCCTGGCCCGGCCGGTTCGGTCGACCGATGGCCGCTACGTGGTGGCGGGGTGGCGGGCCGACACATTCGTCGCGGGCACCCCGGAACCGCGCCACGACGAAGTCGTTTCGGCGGCGGTGCGGCTGCATGAGGCGACAGCCAAACTCGAGCGGCCGCGCTTTTTGACCCAGCCGCCGGTTGCGCCGTGGGCCGATGTCGACGTGTTCATCGCCGCCGACCGGGCGGCGTGGGAGGAGCGCCCGCTGCACTCGCTGCCGCCGGGCGCGCGAGTATCGCCGGGTTCGGCCGACGGGCAGCGGTCGATCGAACTGATCAATCAGCTGGCCGCGCTGCGCCGGCCGACCAAGAGTCCCAGCCAGTTGGTGCACGGGGACCTGTACGGCACAGTGCTTTTCGCAGGCACCGCGGCACCGGGCATCACCGACATCACCCCGTACTGGCGGCCCGCGTCATGGGCGGCCGGAGTGGTGGTCGTCGATGCGCTGTCGTGGGGAGAGGCCGACGACGGTCTCATCGAGCGGTGGAGCCCGCTGCCGGAATGGCCGCAGATGCTGTTGCGCGCCTTGATGTTCCGGCTCGCAGTGCACGCCCTGCATCCGCGGTCGACGGCCGCCGCGTTCCCGGGTCTGGCCCGCACCGCCGCGCTGGTGCGGCTGGCGCTCTAAGAGTGCACGTGCTCTTCGCGAATGGTACGCCAGGGCTGTGAAATCATCGCCGGCAACGACCATGGCGTACATTTCGCGAGTTCTAAGATTGGCCGGCACGATTCGTTAGTGTTCCCGCCGCCTAGAACGCGTGGCGTACTTCGCGCAACGGCACCCGTCCATCCTCGGCGAGCACCCCTTCGGCGCGCAGCAGTTCCAATTGCCGGGTAGTCAGATGAGGCGCAGGCCGGCCCGAGGCGCGGATGACGCGATGCCATGGCAGGTCCGACGAGTCGGTACGCATGATCCAGCCGACGATTCGAGGGCTGGAAAGCCCTGCCGCGTCGGCAATGTCGCCGTAGGTCGACACCCGCCCAGCCGGAATCGACGCCACCAGCGCGCGAACGGTTTCGACCTGCTCGTCGGTGACCGCAGGCATCGCTAGTCGCGCTCCAGTTGCTTGCGGATCACCGCCGCCGTCTCAGTCGGCAGCGCCTGAGGCACCATGTGATCACAATCCCACTCCTCGAGCGTGAAATCCGATCCGAGGTGCGTGTCGAGCGACGAGATGAGCGCCTCCGTCGCGTACGGCGGATTGGTACGGGTGGCCCGCACCAGTGTCGTCGGTATCCCATTGGGCGGCAACGTAATTGGCCGGGCCAGCTCGCTCCAGTACGACATCATCGCCGGAATGCTGATCCGCCATCCCGCCCGGCCGCCCGGCAGATCGATCAGGTGCTCGTCCAGTTCGCGGTCCAACTCCTCCGCGTCGACCTCGCCCCACGATCCCGACACCTTCTCCGCGCGGGCCTCCGCGCGATCGGTGTAGTCCGGCGACGCGTACATATCGTCGGCGACGTCGCGCATCCACCCGCCGTCCAGGCCAACCGCCGGATCCAGCAGCACCAGCGACGCCACCAGATCCGGCCGGGCAGCGGCAAGATGCAGCGCCACCGCTCCGCCGAATGAATGCCCGACCACCACGACCGGACCGTCAGCATCCGCGTCGAGCAGTCCACCCAGCGCTGCGACGTTCGCATCGAGCGTCCACGGCGCCGCCCACGACGACCGGCCGTGCCCGATCAGGTCCGGCGCGGCGATCGAAAACTCGGGCAGATGCCGCGTCGCGACCGTCTGCCAACGTTGACCGTGCCCGGTCAGGCCGTGGATGGCCAGAATCTGGGTTCGCCGCGACGAGCCATACCGGTACACGTTCAAGTTCTGCGCGTCGAAGGTCACGTCGACGATGCTGCCAGCCTGCGGTGTGGGCCGCTTGTCGGACCCCCGTGGTGTCATGCCTTCATGTCCGCACCACACACCGATCTCACCCCGACCACACTCACCGAGCCGGGCATGCGCGGCGTCGTCCGAGTGCTTGGCGGGGCGGGAACGGGCAAGAGCAGCCTGTTGATTCGCGCCGCGGCCGCTCACATCGCGGCGGGCGCCGACCCGGAATCGGTTCTGCTGCTGACGGGTTCGGCCCGGCTCGGCGCGCAGGCCCGGGCAGCGATCACCTCCGCGCTGCTCAGTGCGGGCGAACGCGCGGTCGTCAGGGAGCCGTTGGTCCGCACCGTTCACTCGTACGCGTTCGCGGTGCTACGGCTGGCAGCTCAACGCAACGGCGATCCGCCGCCGCGGTTGATCACCAGCGCCGAGCAGGACGGCATCATCCGGGAGCTGCTCGCCGGTGATCTCGAGGATGGTGACGCGTCCGCCGTGGCCTGGCCGCCGCAGTTACGGCCCGCGCTGAGCACCGTCGGATTCGCTATCGAGCTACGTGACCTGTTGGCTCGCTGCACCGAACGCGGCGTCGATCCCCTTGAACTGCAACGCATCGGCCGGCTCGCGGGGCGGCCCGCGTGGCTGGCCGCCGGCCAGTTCGCACAGGCTTACGAGCAGATCATGCTGCTGCGCTCCGCGGTCGGGATGGCCGCGCCGCAGGCCACCGTGCCGGCCTTGGGGGCCGCCGAACTTGTCGGCGCCGCGCTCGAGGCCTTCGCCACCAACGCCGACCTGCTGGCCGCTGAGCGCGCCCGCATCAAGCTGCTCCTGGTCGACGACGCGCAGCACTTCGATCCGCAGGCCGCCCGGCTCATCCGGGTGCTGACGGCAGGCGCCGACCTGACCGTCATTGCCGGAGACCCCAACCAATCCGTATTCGGCTACCGCGGTGCCGATCCCTCGCTGCTGCGCGGCGACGAGCCGGCGATCACCCTGACGGAATCGCACCGCTGCGCGCCGGCCATCGCCGACGCCATCACCGCCGTCGCCGCCAGACTCCCCGGCACCGATGCGGGCCGCGAACTCACGGCCGCTGCGGAAACCCCGGGCTCTGTCGCGGTCCGCATCGCCGCATCGCCGCACGCCGAAGCGGCATTGATCGCCGACGCGTTGCGCCGCGCCCACCTGGTCGACGGTGTGCCATGGTCCCAAATGGGAGTCGTGGTCCGCTCGGTTCCGCGGCTGGGCGCACCGCTGGGCCGCTCGCTGGCAGCTGCCGGTGTACCGGTCGATGTGCCGCAATCCAATTCGCCGCTGGCCGAACAGCCTGCCGCGCTGGCGCTTCTGACGGTCCTCGAGGCCACCGTGCACGGACTCGATGGTGACCGGGCACTGTCGCTCGTCACCGGCCCGATCGGACGGGTCGATCCGGTCTCGCTGCGTCAACTGCGACGCGCACTGCGTCGCGCCGATGCCAGCGTGCCGCCGCGCGACTTCACCGATCTGCTCGTCGAGGCCCTCGATAAAGGGACAGCCAGACTGTCGCCCGAGGCGGCACGCCCGCTGCAGCGCGTGCACGCCGTACTGGCCGCCGCGCGCCGCAGCGCGTCCGAGGGAGCTGACCCGCGGCACACGCTGTGGCAGGCCTGGCAGCGGTCCGGTCTGCAGCGGCGCTGGCTGGCCGCCAGTGAACGCGGCGGTCCCGCCGGTGCTCAGGCCGATCGCGACCTCGACGCCGTCACGGCGCTGTTCGACGTCGTCGAGCAATACGTGACGCGCACCGCCGGTGCATCGCTTGCCGGTCTGATCGACCATGTCACAGCGCTTGGCCCTCCCGCGGCACCGCGCGACCGACACGGTGAAATCGATGCGGTCGCGGTGCTCAGCGCGCATTCGGTGCTCGACCGCGAGTGGGAGTTCGTGGTCATCGCCGGGCTGCAGGAAGGGTTGTGGCCCAACACCGTTCCCCGGGGCGGAGTG
>NZ_DASSCY010000208.1:0-4218 GCF_035697385.1 Mycobacterium sp.
CGAACCGTCGCCATTTGGCGGGTCGCATTCTTCCGTGCGATGTGCATCTCTTTGCCTGTTTCGAACGCGTGACTCGTCAACTTTTCCCCTACCCTGACAGGTTGAAGTTGCCGTTGGAGCCGTAGATGGCCAGTGACACCAGAAGGGTCACCGCTACCACCACGACAAGGGATGTGCGCACCGCGTTGCCCACTGCGGTGCCGACACCGGATGGGCCGCCGGTGGCGAAGTAGCCGAAGTAGGTGTGGATCAACAGGATTGCGATCGCCATCAACACCGCCTGCAGAAACGACCACAACAAGTCGATCGGATTCAAAAACGTGTTGAAGTAGTGGTCATACAGGCCGCCGGACTGTCCGAACAACACCACGGTGGTGAACTGGGAGGCCACGAAGCTCAGGATGACCGCGATCGAATACAGCGGCGTGATCGCGATCATGCCCGCCACGATCCGGGTCGACACCAGGTATTCGATCGGGCGGATCGCCATCGATTCCAGCGCGTCGATCTCCTCGTTGATCCGCATGGCGCCCAGCTGCGCGGTCACCCCGGCGCCAAAGGTGGCCGCCAGCCCGATGCCTGCGACCACCGGCGCGGCGATACGCACGTTGATGAACGCCGCCAGGAGCGCGGTCAGCGCCTCGATGCCGATGTTGCCCAGCGAGGAATAGCCCTGCACGGCCAGCGTTCCGCCGGCGGCCAGGGTGAGGAACCCGACAATCACGACAGTGCCGCCGATCATCGCCAATGTGCCCGCACCCATGGAGATTTCGGCGATCAACCGGATGATCTCGCGGCGGAAGTGCACCGTCGCATGCGGCACACCGGCCAGCGCCTTCACATAGAACAGCATGTGATCGCCGATGCGACCCAGTAAGTCCAACGGGCGGCGCGCGCTCCGCGTGATCCGCGGATAGGTGCTTTTCAGGATCGTCATCGTGCCCATGAGAGTCCCCGGCTATCCCGTCGTCATCCGGATGCCGATGGCCGTGACGACCACATTGATCACGAACAGCGCCATGAACGCGTACACCACCGTCTCGTTGACCGCATTTCCCACCGCCTTCGCGCCGCCCCCGGTGATCGACAGCCCGCGATAGCAGGCCACCAGCCCGGCGATCAACCCGAACAGCGCGGCCTTCACACACGAGATGATCACTTCCGGCACACCGGTCAGCAGGGTGATGCCCGCGGCGAACGCGCCGGGGTTCACATCCTGGATGAACACGGAGAAGAAATAGCCGCCCAGGATTCCGATGATGACGACGAGGCTGTTGAGCAGTAGCGCCACCAAACCCGCCGCCAACATGCGAGGCGTTACCAAGCGCTGCACTGGGTCGATGCCGAGCACTTCCATCGCGTCGATCTCTTCGCGGATGGTGCGCGACCCCAGGTCCGCGCAGATCGCGGTCGAACCGGCTCCCGCAACGATCAGCACCGTCACGATTGGTCCGATCTGCGTCACCGCGCCGAACGCCGCGCCCGCACCCGAGAGGTCGGCCGCGCCCAGTTCGCGCAGCAGGATGTTGAGCGTGAAGCTGACCAGAACCGTGAACGGAATCGCCACCAACAATGTCGGCGCCAACGCCACCCGCGCGATGAACCAGCACTGCTCCAAAAACTCCCGCCACTGAAACGGCCGCCGAAAAACGCACCGCACCGCATCCGCCGACATCGCGAACAACCCACCAACCGCCTGCATCGGCCCCGACAAACTACGAAACCGAGGCAGACCGACCGACCACCGCTCTGCACTACTACCCCACGCCATTGGCCCGTCCTTCCAGGATGCTGACAAATTTCGTCATCCGTGCTGTTGAGCGATCTCCCAACTGCGGTTACGGTTTTGGGTCATCTGCTATTGCCGTATCAGGGTCATTGGTGCTGTGCGCACTTAGAGTCCAAGCGATTTGGCGATGATCACCTTCATCATTTCGCTGGTTCCGGCGTAGATACGGGTCACCCGCGCATCGGCGTAGAGGCGGGCGATGGGGTACTCCATGATGTAGCCGTAGCCACCAAATAGCTGCAAGCAACGGTCGACGACGCTGGCCTGCATCTCCGTGCAGAACAGCTTCACCCGCGCCGCATCGGCGCCAGAGAGCACGCCGTCGACGTGTTCCTCGATCGCGCGATCGACCATCGCCTGCGCGGCCTCGACCTGCGCCGAGCAGGCGGCCAGCTCGAACTTCGTGTTCTGGAACGAGGCAACTGATGTGCCAAAGGCCTTGCGGTCCTTGGTGTATTCGATGGCGGCGGTAATCGCAGAGCGCGCTTGCGACACCGATCCGACGGCGATCGTCAGTCGTTCCTGCGACAGGTTGTTGCCGAGATAGCCGAACGCGTCACCTTCAACTCCCAATTGGTTCGCCGACGGAACCCGCACGTCGACGAACGACAGCTCGGCTGTGTCCTGCACCTTGCAGCCCATCTTCTCCAGCTCGCGACCCCGCGTGAATCCGGGCATTTCGCCTTCGACCACTAGCAAGGTCAGTCCCTTGCGCCGGTCCTCGACGTCCGTCGCCGTTCGGGCCACGACGATCACCAGGTCGGCCTGGCTACCGCCCGTGATGAACGTCTTCGCGCCGTTGAGGATCCAGTCATCGCCGTCGCGTACCGCCGTGGTCCGCATGCCCGCCAGGTCGGAACCCGTCCCCGGCTCGGTCATCGCGATGGCCGTCAGCAGTGTGCCGCCCGCCAACCCGGGGAACCAGCGTTGCCGTTGCTCGGCGTTCGCATAGTGCAGGAAGTACGGAAGGATCACGTCGAGTTGGGTCCGCACCGTCGACAGCGTGACCAAGGCTCGCGCTGCCTCTTCCTGCAACACGACGTTGTAGCGGAAGTCGGATATGCCGCCGCCGCCGAACTCCTCGGGAATCGCCATGCCGAGCATCCCGAGGGAGCCCATGAGCTCGAAGGTCTCGCGGGGCATCCGCCCAGCCTTCTCCCACTGGGGGTAGTGCGGCGCAATTTCCTTCTCCACGAAGTCCCGCGCCAACTGGCGGAAGGAGTCGTGGTCTTCGGTGAACAGTCTTCGGCGCACGGGTTCTCCTTGCCTACAACACGTTTACAGTCACGATCGAGTCATTCTCATTGCGCCGCCGCCCTCGTCAGCTTGGCGATGTTGTCTCGCAGGTCGTCGGTTTGCAATGACATGTCCTCTGCGGTGTTGGCATAGTCCAGCACCGCCAAGACCGCACGTTCCAAGTGAATGTTGAGCATTCGTTTGGTGCTCTCGACGGCTTGCTGCGGCTGGCCGGCGATGCGCTTGGCGCAAGCGATCGCCGCGTCAACCGGGTCGCTGACGACGTGGTTCGCCAGACCGAACTCGACTGCCTTGTCGGCGGGGATACGGGCGCCCGTGAGGGCGTACTCCTTGGCCAACAGCAAGCTCATGTGCAACGGCCACGTGAGTGGACCGCCGTCCGCGGCGACCAAGCCGACCTGTACGTGCGGGTCGGACAAGAACGCATCTTCAGCGATGTAGGCGACGTCACTCAGGGCGACGAGGCTACAGCCCAGGCCAACGGCAGGGCCGTTCACCGCGGCGATCACCGGTATACGGCACCGCACCATGCCCAGCACGATGTCACGGCCGTCGGCCAGCGTCTTGGCACGAAGTTCGCCGTCTTCGCTGAGTGCCTTGATGTAGTTGAAATCACCACCGGCGGAGAACGCCCTTCCGCTGCCGGTGATCACCGCCGCCCGCGCCGATGGGTCGCGGTTCAGCTTGTCCCAGATCCGTGCCAGCCCCGAATGCAGGCCTTGGTTGACGGCGTTGAGGTCGTCAGGGCGGTTGAGCGTGATGATCCGCAAGGAACCATCGGCACGGACGACGATTTCGTCGGGCATGTCGTACATGTCAGGACTCCAATCCAAGGATCCGCGAGGCGATGATGTTCTTCTGGATTTGCGACGTTCCACCCATCACGCTCTGCGCGCGGCTGTATAGATACGTTGCGAGCAGCGGCTCGTCGTCGATTCCACCTTCTGCCAGTGCGGCATGCCCGACCGACTGTTCAACCCACGTCATCAGAAGCTTGTCCAACGAGCCATCCGGTCCATGCGTGAGCCCGTCGAGCTGCTCGGACAGTCTCCGCTGGACGTGCCGGCGCAGCATCTCCGCGTCCACCGCCGCCCACAGAAGTTCGTCGCTGGGTTGGCCTTCGGACCGCTCGGCCAACTCGCGCACCAGTTTTCGGTACCGGGCGGAGTATC
>NZ_DASSCY010000209.1:0-59648 GCF_035697385.1 Mycobacterium sp.
AAAAACGAGTGAATAAAGTTACGGCGGTAACAGCGACAGGGAAACGCCCGGACCCATCCCGAACCCGGAAGCTAAGCCTGCCAGCGCCGATGATACTACCCAACCCGGGTGGAAAAGTAGGACACCGCCGAACACAAATTAAGTCCTCTGCCCTCCAATTTCGATTGGAGGGCAGAGGCATTTTTATTGCCTTTCAGTCGAATAGCGCGGGCGCCGTACGCTTTTTCTCCAATTCAAGCAAAGCCCTTTTTCGATCGAGCCCGCCGCCGTATCCGGTCAGGCTGCCATTGGAACCGATCACCCGATGGCACGGCACGATGATGCCAATCGGATTGTGGCCATTCGCCAACCCAACAGCGCGAAATGCACCGGCGGACCCGATCTGCAGGGCAATCTCGCCGTAAGACCGTGTCTCCCCGTACGGGATCGTCAGCAGCGCCTCCCAGACCCGACGCTGGAAGGCTGTGCCAACCAGATCCAACTCCAAGTCAAAGTCGGTCCGCTCGCCCGCGAAATACGCCTCGAGTTGATCGACGGCTTCGGGGAACGCTGCATCGTCGGGTTCCCAGCCGTCACGGCTCGGCTCATACGTCTGGTCAACCATCCGCAGGTGCATCAGCCGACCGTCCTTGCCGGCCAAGGTCAGCTTCCCCACCGGGCTGTCTATCGAGCGAAATTGCAGTGATTCCATCACTTCTCCTTCGGCGGCCATTCGTTGACCGCGTGATCAAGGGCCGTCCACAGATGCTGGGTGGCGTATGACCGCCACGGACGCCACCGTCCGCTGTGCTCTGTGAGCGGGCGCGGATCGGCTGGCAGGCCCAGGTGTTCAGCGGCCACTCGCACGCCGAGATCAGCGGCCGGGAACGCGTCGGGGTCTCCCAGACCTCTCATGGCGATCACCTCCGCGGTCCACGGGCCGATGCCGGGCAGCGACAGGAGCTGCTCGCGGGCGCGGTTCCAGTCACACCCCGCGTCCAGCACCACATCGCCCTCGCTCAGCGCCTTGATGAGGGCGATCAATGACCGCTGTCTGGACTTGGGAAATGCCAGGTGTGCCGGATCGATCTCGGCCAGGTGCTCCACTGCCGGAAACACATGGGAGAGACCGCCGTTGACGTCGGCCACCGGCTGGCCGTAGACGGCGACGATGCGCCCGGCATGCGTGCGGCCAGCCTTGAGTGACACCTGCTGACCGAGGACCACGCGCAGTGCCAACTCTGGTTCGTCGACGGTGCGCGGTATTCGCTGACCGGGCGCCTTGGCGATCAGTGCGCTGAGGCCTGTGTCCGCGCTCAGGGCGTCGACGACGGCCTCGGGATCGGCATCGAGGTCAAGCAGTCGACGGCACCGGGCGATCGCGGTGGCCAGATCGCGGAAGTCGTCCAAGACCAGTTGGCACTCCACATGATCGGGATATGGTGTGAGGCTTACGATTCCGCTTCCGTTCGGCAGCCGCAGCGTTCGCCGGAAGGCGCCGTCGCGGACTTCTTCGACGCCAGGCACCGCGCTGGCCGCCAAGTGGCCGAACAGCCCCTCGTATGCGAACGGTGTGCGCACCGGGAGCCGCAGCGACAGCGCGCTCGCAGCGCCGGCGTCGTCGCGTCCGATTCTGTTTCGCGCCCGTTGGCGCAATGCGGTCGGCGTCAGATCGCACACCGTCCTGAGCGTGTCGTTGAACTGGCGGATGCTGGAGAACCCGGCGGCGAACGCGACGTCGCCGAACGGCAGCTCGGTCGTCTCAATCAGCACGCGGGCGGTCTGGCTTCGTTGTGCTCTGGCGAGGGCCAGCGGATTCGCGCCTACCTCTGCCTGCAGCATCCGTTCGAGCTGCCGGGTCGTGTAGCCGACGCGGGCCGCCAATCCGGTGACACCCTCGCGGTCAACCGTGCCGTCGGCGATGAGCCGCATAGCCCTGGCTACGACATCGCCGCGCACATTCCACTCCGGCGAGCCCGGTGACGCATCTGGCCGGCAGCGCTTGCAGGCCCGGAAGCCCGCCTTCTGCGCGGCCGCTGCGGTGGGGTAGAACCGCATGTTGCGGGCATACGGCGGACGCACCGGACAGCTGGGCCGGCAGTAGATCTTTGTAGTGAGCACGGCGGTGACGAACCAGCCGTCAAACCGGGCGTCCTTTGACTGGACGGCCCGGTAGCAGCGGTCGAAGTCCTCGTGCATGCCTCAAACAATTACACGGACCCACCGACATCACTGGCGGAAAATCGACATCGTCGTCGCAACACCATGTGCTGGCCGGCGTAGTAGTAGGTCTAGGTTCTCAACTCACGCGACACATTCTCAGATGCCGTGTCACACGTGACATAAAAGAGCGTCGTCCAAGCAGCGAGAACCGTATAGATACATCTGGATCTATCGCTGACGCGCCGGTATTGCTTGGTCGTACCGCGGAGGAGCTGACGACAGAATTGGGCATTTAGCTAGACGGATGCCAGCTATGGCGAATATCGAAGGAGAGCATCGGCGGCCGGTCGGGCCCGAAACCTCTTTGAACTCCCTTATTCATAAGGGAGAACAGCATTTACGCGCTGATACGCGTCGGCGTCGACGGTGTTGACTGGCACCGAAAGGTCGAAGCACGCGGGAGGCGCGCGCCCCAGGAAGTCGTCGGCGCCGCTGTCGGAAGGCGGCGAGGAGCGTTGGTCAATCGCGTTTGAAGAGCCTGATCTCTTACCCAAGAATGCCGCGAGTATCGTACGATGCGCGGTATACCTCTAGAGGTATGGAAAGAGTCCAGCGAGGGTTGGGCGGACGGGCATGACGAAGCGGCAGTAACTCAGGTCGGCAGATGGCGCCTAGGCGCGTACCGAAGTGGAGGGCTGTGGGCAGACAAGTGGGTGAGGTCGCGCGGCTCGAGTCCTCCAGGGAGACCGCGAGCACCGGCGCGCCAACGACACGAAATGCCAGGACGATGCCCGGATACGTTCGGCCGCTGGCGGGCCTGGCATCGGTATTGGTACTCGTGCTGATCGTCGCGCTGGTGGCGGTCCTGTTTCGCGGTGGTTTCACCCCCGGGGTGCCGGTGACGGTGTTGTCGCCGCGCGCCGGGTTGGTGATGAACCCGGACGCCAAGGTGCAATTGCGCGGCGTTCAGGTCGGCAAAGTCTCCTCGTTGCAGACATTGCCGGATGGCCGTGCGGTCCTTCACCTTGCGATGGATCCGTCGCAGTTGCCGCTCATTCCGGAAAACGTGCTGGTAAGTATTGCCTCCACAACGGTGTTCGGCGCGAAGTTCGTTCAGCTGATCCCGCCTGCTGAGCCGTCGCCCAAGACGATGTATCCCGGCCAAGTGCTCGCCGCCCAACAGGTGACGGTGGAGATCAACACGGTGTTCGAGAAGCTCACGTCGGTGCTGTCGAAGATTGATCCCGCAAAGCTCAACCAGACCCTTGGTGCGATCGCGGCTGCGGTCAATGGACGAGGCCACGAAATCGGCCAGATGCTATCGGATCTGGACTCGTTTCTGGCGACGCTGGAACCGAGTCTGCCGGCCTTGAGCCACGACCTGGCGGTAGCGCCCTCGGTCCTGAGCGCTTATGCCGACGCGGCCCCCGATCTCCTCGCCGTTACCGCCAACGCCACCCGCATCAGCCAGACAATCGTCGACGAACAGCACAACTTGGACGCGTTGCTGGTCAGCACTATCGGGTTGGCTGACATCGGCAACGACGTGCTGAGCACCAACCGACAACCGTTGACCGATGTCGTGCACCTGCTGGTGCCGACCACCGACCTGACCAACCAATACAACCGGGCCCTGTACTGCATGTTGGGCGGCATGACGTTGGCGGCTTACGTCAAACAGCCGCAGGTTCCGGGCGCCATGGTGAATGCGGGCTTCGTGCTGGGCAAGGAACGCTACCGCTATCCCGGCGACCTACCCAAAGTGGCGGCAACGGGGGGTCCGCAATGCGTCGCGGGCCTGCCCAACATCCCGTACGAGGCGCGGCCGCCCTACGTCGTGGCTGATGTCGGCATCAACCCGGCGAAATACGGGAACCAGGGCATTCTGCTGAACTCCGATGCACTCAAGACGTGGTTGTTCGGACCCATCGACGGACCGCCGCGCAACACCGCACAGATCGGGCAACCGGGTTGAGGTCGATATGGTGCGGCGCCCTGCCCAGATTCGGGATCTTCGCGGTCGTGATGGCGGTGCTCAGCGGCTTCCTCTTCTTCGTTTTCGGCGAGTACAGAACGGGTTCGGAGAATACGTATTCGGCGGTGTTCGCCGACGCGTCGAGTCTGAAGTCCGGAGATTCCGTACGGGTAGCGGGCGTTCGGGTGGGCACGGTCGCGAGTGTGTCGCTGCGCGAAGACAATTCCGTGCTGGTGACCTTCGATGCCGATCGTGACATCGTGTTCACCGCCGGCACCAAGGCTGCCGTGCGCTACCTGAACCTGGTCGGGGACCGCTATCTCGAACTGGTTGACGGCCCGGGTTCGACGAGCACGTTGGCGGCCGGCTCGCAGATTTCCATCGACCGCACGTCGCCGGCACTTGATCTCGACCTGCTACTCAGCGGGCTCAAACCGGTGACCCAAGGCCTGAATCCGCAGGACGTCAACGCGTTGACCCAGTCGCTGCTGCAGGTGCTGCAGGGCCAAGGCGAACCCCTGCAGTCGCTGCTCGCACAAACCTCATCGTTCACCAACGACCTGGCCGACAACGACCAAGTCGTTCAACAGCTGATCGACAACTTGAACATAGCGGCGGGCACACTCGCCGCCGACGGCGACAAGTTCTCGGGCACTGTGGACCGGCTGCAGCAGTTCATCAGCGGCCTCGCCGCCGACCGGGATGCGATCGGCGAGGCGATCGAATCACTCGACAACGGAACCGCATCGCTGGCGGACCTGCTCACCAACGCCCGCGCACCGTTGGCGGGCACGGTCAACGAGCTCAACCGGCTCGCCCCGAACCTCGATCTTCACAAAGAGCACATCGACGCAGGATTGCAGAAGGCGCCCAACAACTACCGCAAGCTGGCGCGGCTGGGCGCATACGGCAGCTTTTTCAACTATTACCTCTGTGGAGTCACTCTGCGGGTGACTGACCTTCAGGGTCGGACCGCGGTCTTCCCCTGGCTCAGACAAGAAACCGGAAGGTGCTCCGACAACTGATGCTGAAATATCGCGGCACCAAGCTGATCAGGGCCGGCTTCCTCGGGGTCGTCTTAATCCTGCTTGTCATCGCCGTCGGACTGCGGCCCGAGCAGCTGCTGTCGATGGGCACCGCCATCAGATACCAGGCGTCGTTCGCCCAAGCCGGGGGACTGACCGCCGGCAACGACGTGATGTTGTCGGGCGTCGAGGTGGGGTCAGTCTCCGACGTTGCGCTGCACAACGGCGAGGCGCTGGTGACGTTTTCCCTGAAATCCACGCCCCGGCTCGGATCCGACACCACCGCCCATATCCAGACGGGTTCGCTGCTCGGCCAACGGGTGCTGACCCTCAAGCCTGCCGGTCCGGGCAGGATGGCTCCCTTCGCGGTCATTCCGTCGTCGCGCACGTCCTCGCCGTACTCGATAACCGAGGCGGTCAGTGACCTCACAACCGATATCGCCGGCACCGACACACAGACCCTCAACCAGTCGCTGGACACACTGTCGGCGACAATCGACGCGATCGCACCTCAGTTGGGGCCGACATTCGACGGGTTGACCCGCCTATCTCGGGCACTCAACGCGCGCAACCAGACGCTGGGCGATCTGTTCGAGAACGTCCGCGATATCAGCGGGATCTTGTCGCAGCGCAGCCAACAGGTCAACACCCTGATCCTCGATGGCCGCCTCTTGCTGGACGTTCTCGTGCAGCAGCGCCAGGCGATCGTCGAGCTGCTGGGCAACACCTCCGCGGTCGCCAAGCAGCTATCAGGGTTGGTGCACGACAACCAAGCAAAGCTGGCGCCCACGCTGGACAAACTCAACGCGGTGACCGCGGTGCTGGAAAAGAACCGCGACAACATCGCCAAAGCCCTGCCCGGATTGTCCAAGTACATGCTCACCACCGGTGAGATCGTTTCCAGCGGACCCTATTACCAAGCCATGATCGCCAATATCGGTATGCCCCAACTGCTGCAGCCATTCCTGGACTACGCATTCGGATTCCGCCGGGGCGTGGACGCTGGACAACCACCCGACAACGCCGGGCCCCGTGCGGAGATACCGTTCCCATACAACGGGATCCCGCAACCTCACGAACGCGGGGGAAACTGATGCCGCGCAACAGGTTTGTTCTCGCCGTCGCGGCGGTGTTGGTCGGGCTAATCAGCGCTGCGTCGGTATTCCTGGTACGTGAAACGGTATTCCGCCCGACGACGATCAGCGCCTACTTCGCCGCCGCGACCGCGATCTATCCCGGCGACCAGGTACGGGTTGCGGGAGTCAAAGTCGGCCACATCGCATCAATCCAGCCGCAGACCAACCGTGTGAAGCTGGTGATGAATGTCGACCGCGGCGTGCTCATCCCCGCCGACGCCCAAGCAGTGATTGTCGCCGCGAATCTCGTTGCGGCGCGCTACGTCGAGCTCACCCCCGCCCATCGGTCCAGCGGCCCCGGGTCGGGTGGCCCCACGATGCCCGACGGCGGTGTCATTCCCATCGAACGCACCGCAGTACCGGTGGAGTGGGACGAGGTCAAGGCCCAATTGATGCGACTGGCAACTGATTTGGGACCCAGCAGCGACGTGTCGACCCCGTCGGTAGCGCGGTTTATCGACAGCGCCGCCAGCGCGCTGGCCGGCAACGGCGACAAGCTGCGACAGACGCTGTCCCAACTGTCGGGCGTGGGCCGGATTCTGGCCGACGGCAGCGGAAACATCGTCGACACCATCAACAATCTGCAGGTGTTTGTCACCGCGCTTCGCGACAGCAACCAACAAATCGTGCAATTCCAAGACCACTTCGCGACGTTGACGAGCGTGGTCGACAACAACCGATCCGACCTCGACGCCGCGCTGACCAACCTGTCGACAGCTGTCGGCGAAGTCCAGCGCTTCATCGCCGAAACCCGAGACAAGACAAGCGAACAGGTTCAGCGATTGGCCAACGTCACCACAAACCTCGCCGAACACCGCAACGACCTCGAACAGCTGCTGCACGTCGCGGGACCCGCGATCTCCAATGGTTACGCCGACTACAACGCGGACACCGGAACGATCCTGGGATCGGTGTCGTTGACGAACTTCTCGAACCCCCTACATTTCTTCTGCTCTGCAGTCGGCGCGGTCAAGAACACCACCGCGCCGGAGACGGCGAAGCTGTGTGCTCAATACCTCGGTCCCGCGCTGCGGCTGCTCAACTTCAACAACCTGCCAATTCCGATTAACCCCTATCTGTCGCCGGCCCCACGCAACCTCATCTACACCGACCCGAACCTGGCGCCGGGCGACGCCGGCGCACCACCGGGGCCACCGGAGTCGCCGGAGTCGCCGCCGGCATTTTCGGCATACACCGGGCTGAACGGCGACGTGCCACCTCCGCCCGGGTGGAACCAACCCGTACCGCCGCCCGGTCTGAATACGCCGTTGCCCGCATTCCCGTCACCGGCGGTCTATCCTGGGGCGCCGCCGCCCGCGCCGCCAAGCGTGGAGAACTTGCTGCTGCCCCCGTCGCCGCCCGCTGCACCGGCACCGGCCGGACCGCCCGGGCCGGCACCGAGCGACGGGGCGCCACCATCATGACCGGGCGGCATCGGCTCCGTGCAGTGCTCGTTGTCGGCACCTGCGCGGTGCTCACGGCCAGCGGTTGTGCATTCCAGGGCGTGAACTCGCTTCCACTGCCCGGCACGGTGGGACGCGGCCCTGGCGCCAACGTCTACCACGTTGAAATCGCCAATGTCGGCACACTGGAATCCAATTCACCGGTCATGATTGATGACGTCGTGGTCGGCAGCGTCGGCAAGATGAAGGTGCAACACTGGCACGCCAACGTCGAGGTATGGGTGCAGCCGGGCACCGTCGTGCCCGCCAACGCGGTCGCCACTGTCGGGCAGACCAGCCTGCTGGGATCAATGCATCTGGCGTTGGATCCGCCTCCCGGTGAGCGGCCGGCCGGACGGCTCGAAGCCGGTGCCACGATGCCGCTGAACAAATCGTCGACCTATCCCTCGACCGAGCAGACCCTGTCGTCGTTATCCGCGGTGATCAATACCGGTGGTCTGGGCCAGATCGGCGACATCATTCACAACTTCAACGCCGCATTGTCGGGACGCCAAGATGCCGTGCGTGATCTGATCACTCGGCTGGACACCTTCGTGGGAGTTCTGGACCGCCAGCGAGGCGACATCATCGCCTCGATCCAACAGCTGAATAGGTTGGCCGGCACCCTGGCTGGGCAGCGCGATGTAATCAGCGAGGCGCTGCGCGCGATACCGCCCGCGCTGGACGTGCTCAACGCCGAGACGCCGCGCATCATTACCGCCCTCGAGAAGTTGCGCGTATTCAGCGATACCGCGACCGGGGTGATTGACGACACGCAGGCCGACCTGGTCAAGAACCTGCAGAACCTGGAGCCAACGATTCGCGCGCTCGCAGATGTCGGACCGGGAATCGACGACGCACTGGTGTACGCGACGGTTTTCCCGTACGGCCAGAACATCATTGATCGCGGATTAAAGGGCGACTATATGAATCTCTTTGCCGTTGGCGACATCACGGTGCCGCGCCTGAAGAGAACAGCGTTCCTGGGCACCCGCTGGGGTGTCGACGGGGCCGAGCTGGTACCGGCGCCGGGGGATCCGGGCTACGACTGGTACTACACCAAGAATCCACTCGGTCTTCCGTTGTCGGTTCCACCGGCTGGAAGTGAAGTGCCGCCGCCGCCACCACCGGCGGGCCCGCCTGTGATCACACCGGGGGGACCCGTGCCCCCTCCCACCGCTCCACCACCCAGCGTGCCATTGGGGTCGGGCCTGCCAACGGCGCCCGTCCCGTATCCCGCCGAAGCCGTACCGCTGCCGCCGTTCAACAACGTCATGACACCTCCTGACTTCCCGCCCATGGACAAAGGTGGTCGTTAGATGCTCACGCGTTTCGTCCGAATCCAATTGGTGGTCTTCACGATCGCTTCGATCGTCGGCGTGCTCGTCATGGTTTTCAACTACCTGCAGGCACCCACCTTGCTTGGCGTGGGCCGCATCACTGTCACGCTGGAGTTGCCCAGCACCGGTGGCCTGTATCGGTTTTCCAACGTCACCTACCGCGGCGTGCAGATCGGCAAGGTCACCGCGGTGCGGTTGACGCGCGAGGGTGCGAAAGCGACGCTGTCTTTGAATTCCTCGCCCCTGATTCCGGCTGACGTGCAGGCCGATGTGCGCAGCGTCTCCGCGGTGGGCGAACAGTATGTCGATCTTCGGCCCCGTTCCGACTCGCCGCCGTACCTGCGTGACGGTTCGCTCATCGCCATGACCGACACGACGATCCCACAGGCCGTCGGACCGCTACTGGATCAGACGAGTTCGCTCATCGGCAGCATCCCCAAGGACAAACTCGGCGAGTTACTCGACGAATCGTTTCGCGCATTCAACGGGGCCGGTTACGACCTCGGGTCGCTCATTGATTCGTCGGCCAGGTTTACCAGTGACCTCAACGGCGCCAGCGACCGCACACGAACCTTGGTGCAAGACGCAGTGCCACTGCTGGATTCGCAGGCCGACACCACCGATGCGATCCGGACGTGGACGCGCAGCCTGGCCGGCATCACTGGACAGCTGGTGACCAACGACCCGCAGGTGCGCACGGTGCTGCGCGACGCACCCGGCGCCGCCAACGAGGCGTCGAGCCTGCTCGACCAGATCAAACCCACATTGCCGGTACTGCTGGCGAATCTGACGACCATCGGCCAGGTCGCGGTGACCTATCGCCCGAGCCTCGAGCAGGTGCTGGTCCTGTTGCCGCCCTTCGTCGCCAATATCCTGTCGGCTGCCCCCGACCACAATCCGACAGGCATCGGGCAGGGCGACTTCGCCATCACCGAGGGCGATCCCCCCTCGTGCACAGCCGGATTCCTGCCGCCCAACCAGTGGCGATCCCCCGAAGACACCACCGAGGTCGACACTCCTGACGGTCTGTACTGCAAGTTGCCGCAGGATTCTCCGATCGCCGTGCGCGGGGCGCGCAACTACCCGTGTATCGGCCAACCCGGCAAGCGCGCGCCAACCGTCGAGATCTGCAATAACGACAAGCCCTATCAGCCGCTGGCCATGCGTCAACACTTACTGGGCCCCTACCCGCTTGACCCGAACCTGATCGCACAAGGCGTGCCGCTCGATGATCGCATCAACGGCGACGATCACCTCTACGCTCCAGTCGAGGGCACGCCGCGCAGTCCGCTTCCGGGGCCACCAGTGCCCGCGGGTGAACCACCGGTGCCCGCGGCAGCTTCAGACAGCGGCGCGAGCGTTCCGCCCGAGGCGCCTGGACCGCCCCCGGCTGCGGTACCTCCGCCGCTGGACATCGGCGGCGGTGTGCCCGCCGCGCCAAGTGCTTTCAGCGGCAACCGATCTGTGCCGGGCCCATCGCTGGCCTTCGCGCAGTACGACCCGGCCACCGGCAGATACGTCACACCAGACGGATTGACCTATCAACAGTCCGACTTGGTCGCCCCGGGAGCCACCAAGACATGGAAAGACCTGATCCTGACGGAGCACACGTGAAAAACAAGCCACGCGCGCCAACGCGCCCATCGGCAAGCCGCGCAACGTCGGCTGTGGTCTTGCTGGCCTCGGGAATCATCGGGGCGTTGGGCACGGCCCCGCCGGCCGGTGCGGCCTATTGTGATCCCACGCCGAACGGAACCTTCGCCGCCGTCTCGGACGGGGTGTGGGCGCAGACCAACCAGGTGTATCGCGACGAAGCGACGGTGACGAGCACCTGGACAGTCACCTCGTCGTGCACCGAGGCGTTTCCCAACTGCGCCGGGCAGGTCATCAGCAGCCAGGGATGGACCGCTCCGATGAACTGTGAAGCGGCCGGGTTGTGGCACGTGCGCCGCCACCTCGAGGGCTGGGAGCCGTGCAAGGACGGTACGGCCGCGCCTGCAGAACAGTTGCTCTATTTCTCTCCGGACCTGAGCGGCGCGCCAAGCTTTGCCGCCGTGACGACCTTCTCCGGCTGGGACCGCACCGTCGGGGTCAGCGGCGGCTGCGGCATCAACAAGCCACTCGTCATCGAAATGCCGTTCCGCCTGACCAAGATTGAGTGACGCTGCTGCCTGTCAGCGGCCGCGAGCGAGCCGGAAGCGCTGCATCATGAGGTCGAGGATCTCCGGTGTCAGCATGCCCGCGGCGTACTCGACCCAGCACCAACTGCGGGCCGGTTGCTTACCCGTCGAGCTGTCGGTCAGGCGACCGAAGAAGTGGATGAAGCTCCCGGCGGTGTCAAAAGCGAACGAGTACGTATCGTCGCCGATGGACACGTCCAGTGTTGTCAACTTGCCGATGCCATCGAAGATCGGTGTGGCGATGACGTCATCATGGGCCGTGGTGATCCCGTCCTTGAGCTGATAGCCCGGCCCGAAGGGCAGACCGTCGCGGCCTTGCCATAGGCAGCCGCCGCCCAGGGAACCGTCGTCGTACTCGTGCAGCCATGACACCCACATGCCCTGCAGCTGTCGGGCGATCGGCAGTTCGGGGTAGACCATGTCGGGCGGACCGTAGGCGTAGTCCTGATGCAGATAGCCCGAAACGTCCATGCCGTCGACTTTGCCGGTGGCCCAGAGCAGTTCGTGGCGGTAGTAGACCTCGTCGTCGATCCCCTGTTGTGTCGGTACGTGGACCGTGAAGATGTCGCTGGCCTTCGTGCCGTGGATCTCCCACCGCCCGCTCGCGTCGTACCAGTGAAGACCGTCGGCGTCGCGATCGATGCGCCCGCTGTAGTAGTTCAGCTGGACCCCGATGCCGCTGTCGACATAGTCCATCGGCTCGAACCAGTCGATTGTCGAGTACTCGTCGAACAAGTGGGGTGGATCGGGGTCGAATGTCTTCTTGAGCTTTTTGAATCCGGTGATGGGCGACACCACGTGGGTCATGCCGACCAGGAAGTCATCGGCTCCCCGTAATCCCCAGTACTCCTGTCCAGACGCGTCGGCGACCACAGCGCCGATCCACATTCCGGCTAAGGCCGCGCCAGGTCCGGGCACCCACCCGCGCCGATAGTGGTCCAAGGACGGCGGCTCAACCCGGACATCGAAGTCGATACGTTCTGGCATGCGGTTCTCCTTCGGCATAGCGGATGGGATCAGGCGGCAGAGAAGTCGATGACACCGCGGATGTTGCGTCCATCGCGCAAATGCTTGATCGCATCGTTGATTTCGTCGAGCTTGTATCGGCGCGTAATGAGCTCGTCGAGTTTGAGGTCGCCGGCTTCATACATCGACAGCAGCATCGGCATGCTTGCCCGCGGGTTCATCTCCCCGTACAGCGAGCCTTTGAGGGTTTTGCACGAGTTGACCATGTCAGCCAGGATGATCGGCACGTTCATATCGGATATCGGTGTCATCGCGGTGATTACGCAGGTGCCGCCCTTGCGGGTCAGCATCATCGCCAGCGGTACCAAGCCCGTGTCAACGACGCCGACGGTGATAATGACGGCGTCAGCCATGGCGCCCCAGGTGATCTCATTGACCAATTCCAACGCCGCACCGGCGTCGGGGACGGTGTGCGTCGCGCCGAAGGAGGGGGCGACGTCCCGCTTGAAGTCGACCGGATCCACGGCTACGACGTACTTGGCTCCGGCTGCTCGCGCGCCCTGTACTGCGTTCATGCCCACTCCGCCGACCCCGATCACCACGACCGTGTCGCCGGGTCTGGTGCCCGCACTGACGGTTCCCGACCCGAATCCGGTTGTGACGCCGCAGGATACGAGCGAGGCGGCTTCCAGCGGAATCCAGTCGTGGACCTTGATCAGAGACCGTTCGGATGCCACCACGTACTCGGAAAAGGTGCCGACCTGCATCAGGGCCATCAGGTCCTCGCTGCCCAGGTGGCGGCGAGGTGTCCCGTCCGTGATCATGTTCTTGCTGAACATGTTTGCGCCGATATCGCACAGGAAGCTCGATCCCGTCGCGCACCATCGGCACCGGCCGCAGGACGGCAGAAACGACACCGCAACGTGGTCCCCGGGTTTGAGCGCCGTCACACCCGGGCCGACCTCCTCGACGATGCCGGCTCCTTCGTGCCCGCCGAGTAGCGGAAACCATTCGGGGACGGGCATTCCGGCGGCCGTCATGGCGGCGACCATATTCTCGTCGGGCACGCTGTCACCGGTGGCGAAGTGGTCGTCGGAGTGGCAGATGCCCGCAACGACCATCTTGACCAGAACCTCGCCGCCGCGCGGCGGATCGATGTCAATGGTTGTGACGTCCCAGTCCTGACCGACGCCGTGAAGGACTGCGGCTTTGGATTTCATACGGGTCTCTTTCGTAGTGACGCCCTCGGCGAGGGCTACGTCCTGACCGGAAGCTTCGACCAACCCCGCACGCTGGCGGTGTGTGAACGGACTGCTGCGGCGTAATCGACCTCCCAGGCCGGCCAGCGGTTGAGAACCTCTTCAAGGGCGACCCGGGCCTCCATGCGCGCTAGGGCAGCGCCCAGACAGAAGTGCAGCCCCTGACCGAAACTGAGGTGGCTTGCCCGCCGGTGGATGTCGAAGCGGTCGGCGTCGGGGTAGCGGCGCTCGTCGCGGTTGGCCGATCCGTTGATGAGCAGCAATACCGATCCCTCGGGAACCGTCTGACCGTAGTGCTCGGAATCGGATGCGACGTAGCGCGCCTGCACCGGCGAGGGCGCCTCGTAGCGCAGCACCTCTTCAACGGCATTGGGTATCAGCGAATGGTCGTCGGCGATCTCACGGCGTTGATCGGGGTGGTCCGACAGGAGCTGGCCGGCAAAACCGATCAGCCGAGTGGTCGTTTCGCTGCCTGCGCCCATGATGGTGCTGATGTAGGTCAGAATCTCGGTGCGCGTCAGTGGGCGCTTGGTGCCGTCTTCCTCTTCGACCTCGGCGTGGATCAAATCGGTCATTAGGTCGTCGGCGGGATTGTTGGTGCGCCAGTCGACGTACTCGGCGATCATGCCGAGGTTGGGTGGCTCGAACACCCTCCCCGGAACTGCCGCCCGATTCTTCGGGTCCCCGGACCTCAGTGCAATTGCCTTGTCGGTGTTGTCGCGCATCGTCGGTTGATCGTGCTCGGGGATGCCGAGCAGGGCGCCGATGGTGCGCATCGGCATCCATGCGCCCAGGTTGTCGATGAAATCGAACCCGTCGGCGCCGACAAGCGGATCGAGTGCGGCGACGGTGAATTGCCGAGCGATGGGTTCTACAGCTGCCATCCGTCTCGGCGTGAACACCCGTGAAAGGATCCGCCGGTGCATGTCGTGTAGCGGCGGATCCTCGAAGAGCACGAGGCCCGGCGGAACGTCCACTCCGCTGGAGATGATGTCGAGGACCGTGCCGCGTCCCGACCGGAAGGTCTGCCAGTTGTAGAGGCCGTCGGCGACGTCGGTGTAGCGGCTCAGCGCGTAGAAGCCGTACTTCTCGTTGTAGTACAGGGGCGCCTGCTCGCGCAGCTGCTTCCACACCGGATAGGGGTCGTCGTCGATGGTGAAATCGTAGGGATCGTAATACGCGTCTAATCGGGCAGTTTCACGCATATCTATCGCCTTTTCGACGCAAGCCCGTGGGCCGGGCAGACTAGCGCCATTTAAACCTCTAGATGTATCGTTTGTAAAGCCGCATCTGACTGACGGTCGCCAGTCGGATGGACGATGTCGTCCAGTCAACCCGCCTAGGTGGCTGCAAGCGAGCCAGACCCCCGCGTGTTCGGTGACCGACTGCGCGGAATCATGGTGACGACCTGAGCGAAGACGACGACAAATGTCGGATAATTTGGGGACGGGCGTCTCGATGCCGCTGGGGTGTACCACCGGGTATCGGCCGCGCGAGTCCTGGGCGTGGCCAGGATCGGTTGGTAGAGGGAGAGACGTGGCGAAACGGACAACAACGGTCAAGGGCCGACCGAGTGCGGACAGTGCGCCGGCGGGCAAGCCCAAGCAGATCGCCGAGGAGATGCGCGGGCTGATCATCACCGGCGGACTCGACGAGGGAGACTTGCTGGGCACCGAGGCCGATCTGCTCGAACGGTTCGACGTGTCACGACCTTCCCTGCGGGAAGCATTGCGGATCCTGGAAGCCGACGGTCTGATCTCTGTCATGCGTGGGGCTCTCGGTGGCGTGGTGGTTCACCGACCCGACCAGCGCATGACCGCGCGCGCGGCGGCACTCGTGCTGCAGTCACGCAGCGTCTCACTGGCCGATGTGTTCGATGCCAGCGCCGTCATCGAGCCGGCCGCGGCAAGGATGGTGGCCACCTCCCGCAGTCATCAGCGCGCGGCGAGCCAGCTGCGCGAGGTCATCGTCGAACAGAAGCGCACCGTGAACGATCCGCTGGCGGCCACCAACGCCATGGTTCGCTTTCACAGTGAGCTCGTGTATCTCGCCGGAAACCAAACGCTGATCCTGATGACGGAGACGCTCAACGAGGTCATCGCACGGGCGATCGTCGACGCGCGTATCCGCCTCCGCGATCAACCCGCGACAGCGTTGCGTCGCCAGGTTCGTTCCCACGAGGTGTTGGTGGACCTCATTGCAGGCGGCGACGGGGATGGGGCGCAAGCGCATTGGGACACCCACATGTCGCGGTTGCGCCGATCGCTGCTCGGCGGACGCGCCGACACCCTCGTCGACCTCAACCATCATCTCTGAGCGGTAGGCCTCCGCGCTACGGCGTCGACCATCCAACGGTGACCGACTTCCCGATGAGCGGCATCAGCTGGCCCTGGTGGTAGCACGCACCAGACCTGATCACTGCGTGCGGTGACGGACTCGTCGCTACCTAAACATCTAGAGGTATGCCTGGACGGTTGAGGCGACGCTGAGGTACGTTGCGTCGGAGTCGGAAATGTCGGAAGGGTTGGGTATGAGCGCCACCAAGCGAGCCGACGCCCCGGTTGCGCGATTCGACTTCGTCAACGGTCAGAGCACCACGGTGCTGTCTGCGGCTGATCCGCAGCCACGCAATCACGCGTTGGTCAAACAAAGCGCCTTAAGGCTCGGCCGCAGCGTCATGGTTAGCTCGCGCAAGCTGGTCAACGAGACCCTGCAGAACCCTGAGATGTTCTCCTCGGCGGACCTGGTTGAGCAGGGCAACACGCGTCCGCTGATACCGCTGGGTATCGATCCGCCCGACCACGGCCGGTATCGAAAAGTGCTCGACCCGCTGTTTTCGCCCCGGCGCATGCAGGCGCAGGAAGCCGATATCACCGAACGGGTCAACCACTTTATCGACGGATTTATCGGTCGCGGAACATGCGATTTCACAGCGGAATTCGCCGAATTGTTTCCCTCGTCGGTGTTCCTTGGCCTGATGGGACTGCCGTGGCAACAGCTCGACACGCTGGTGCGGCTGCGCGATGGGCTTCTTCATCCCGGAACCTCCGAGATGACCGCCGACGCGCGTTCGGCGATCCAGCGTGAGACCGCCCAAGAGGTTTACGCCTACTTCGACCACATACTCGACGAGCGCACGGCATCTCCCTGCGACGACATCCTGTCTGCGCTCATCAGTGAGCAGACGGACGGCGAGAGGCTGACCCGCGACGAGGCGCTGTCCACCTGTTTTGTCTTGCTGACCGCTGGTCTTGACACTGTCACCGATTCCTTAACCTGCTTTTGGGCCTACCTCGCTCGCCATCCCGAGCAGCGCCATCGAATCGCCACGGAACCTGATGTCATCGATCGAGCTGTCGAAGAACTGCTGCGTTGGGAAACACCGGTGCCCTTCGTCGTTCGGTGGGCTCGCGAGGACAACCGACTCGGTGATCAGGAGGTGGGCGCGGGGCACCACGTGCTGGTCAACTTGAGTTCGGCCAACCTCGACCCGGCCGAATTTTCCGACCCGCTTGAGGTCAACCTGGACCGACGCGGCAATCCGCACCTGGCGTTCGGTGGTGGGGCACACCGTTGCTTGGGCTCACACCTCGCCCGTCGCGAGCTTCGCATCGCGTTGCGCGAATGGCACCGGCGCATACCGGAATACACGCTCGCGCCTGGCTACGAGGTCCGCTACCGACCCCCGCTGAGATTCGTTCCCGACCTGCAGCTGTCGTGGCCGACGTGACCCCGATACGGGTCGCGCAATGGGCCACCGGCACCACCGGCCGGTTGGCGCTTGGCGTCCTAATCGACACCCCGGGTCTGGACCTGGTCGGTGTGCGGGTCTATAACCCCGCCAAGGCCGGCCGTGACGCGGGAGCGCTGGCTGACCGCGCAACGACAGGCATGCTCGCAACCGACGTCAGCGCAGACATCGTCTCAGCCGCGCCGGATGTCGTTCTATATATGGGTACTGTGGAGAAGTACCCCGACGAGTGCTTCGCCGACGTCGCTGAGCTATTGGCGGCCGGAATCGACGTGATCGCCACCGGCAGCTCCTTTATCGACGTTCACGCTTTCGATCCTGGCCGCGGCGCCGCCATTGCCGCCGCGTGCGAGCAGGGCAGAAGTTCGTTTCTCGGCGTCGGTCTGTTTCCGGGATTCTGGGGGGAGGCCGTGGCCCCGGTGCTGTCTCGGCTGTCGGCGCGCTGTGGACGGATCACGGTGCGCGAAGCGCTGTCCTACGCCGGCTACCCGAGCAGGCAGATGCTGGTCGACGTGATGGGCTACGGCCAGCCGCCGGAGTCCACCGCCGCGCTGCTCAGCAATCCGGACCGGGCACGCGGCGCTTTCGTCGGCACGGCCAGCGTGCTGGCCAAGGCGCTGGGGCTCAAGGTCGCCGCCGTCGAAGCGTTTCGCGAGACTGCAGTCACCGACACCGAACTCCACGTCGCTGCCGGAGTGATCCCAGCCGGAACCGTCGCTGCCATGAAACTAGGTGTGCACGCCGACTGCGGTCCGGTGACGATCGCTGTCGAGCATGTCACCTGGCTCGACGACGACGTCGCCCCCGATTGGTCGACGCGCGAAGGCTACGAGGTCGAGTTCGACGGCGCACCGACACTTCGGTGCAACCTGTTGTTGGGCACCAACGGTGAGGACCACACCGAAATGGGTTGTCTGGCCACGGCCATGCACGCGGTACACGCCATTCCCGTCGTCACCGCGGCGCGGCCGGGCGTTATGGACCTGGCCGACACGGCACGCTTCACAGGAGGTTTCGCATGGCCGCCAAGTTGACTCCGGCTCGTGTCGGGCTGCTCATCGACTATCTCGACGCCGATGGCAGCTTCGACGAGAACGTCCTGCCCTCGCTACAGCTGGTCGCCGATGATTATCTGGAGCGCGGAATTCTGGAGCGCCCAATCGAATTCGTCGTGCGTGCGGTCCAGGGACTGCCCAACGGCTCCTTTCGCTCGGTGCGCGACGCTTTCGACGAGCTGGTCGAGGAAGACGCCCTTGTGATCTTCGGTCCATGGGTCTCCGAAAACGGCGTCGCGCTGCGCCGGTACGTCGAGGACCTGGCGCAGGTGCCGATTATCACCATGGGCGCCTCCGAAAGCATGCTGGGGGAGTGGGTGTTCGGGCTGCCCGCAGGGTCGATGGAAGAGGAACCCATCATCATGGCCACCGTGGCCGCCCTGGACGGCTGTCGCACGGTGGGCATCGCGTTCGAAGACTCCCTGATCGGACACGAATACCTGCGCACCACGCGGGTGGCCTGCGAGCATGCTGGGTTGACCATTACCGCCGAGGTGCCCATCCCACAGGTCGAGACGGACAATCGGGATGCGATGGCGACTCTGGCCGCAGACAAGCCCGATGCCCTCATACACGTCGGATTCGGCCTGGGCATCATCGGAATGAACGCCGCACTGGAAGCCATCGGTTGGATGCCGCGTCGCTACACCACCACTGCGTTCGAGTTTGCGGCGACGGGCCGGTGGTGGCGCGAGCAACTCGCCGGGTGGATCGGGCTGGACCAGTACGACGAGCGCAACTCGACAGCGCAAGATTTCCTCGACCGGTTCGAGGAACGGTACGGGCGACGGCCCGAGTACTTCTTTCCCCTCTACTGCTACGACATCGGCCGACTGATGATGACCGCCTTGGCTACCGCGCGGCCGTTGACCGGGCCGGCAGTCAAAGACGCGCTAGAAAAGATCAAGATGCTCCCGGCCGCGACCGGCGCGCCGGGGACCCGGCTACGGTTCGGAAAGTTCATCCGCCACGGCTGGGTCGGCAGCGAGTTCCTTGTGGCGCGTCGCGTGCTGCCGGACGGGAGCCGGTCGGTCCTCCATGCCACGATCGAAGGCCTCATCGAGCCGTCGACGGTGCCGTGACCGTTCGGGTCATTCAGTGGGCGACCGGTCCGGTCGGCGCCGCTGCGCTGCGTGAGGTCATCGACAGCCCCGAACTTGAGCTTGTCGGCGTATTCGCTTACAGCGCAAACAAAATCGGCGTCGATGCCGGAGCCCTCGTGAATCGTGGCCCGACAGGAGTGTTTGTCACCGGCGACAAGGCCGAAATCCTGGCACAGCCCGCGGACCTCGTCTTGCACGCGGCGAGTAAGGCGTTCGGCGACGACACCACCGGCGACGTCGTGGCCCTGCTCGAGTCGGGCAAGAACGTGATCACGACCACGTCGTACAACCACCTGCCGACCTATGGCGCGGATGCGTGTGCCAGGATCACCGACGCCTGCCTGCGCAACGGCGTGCGGTTCCACGCGGCGGGCGAGCATCCCGGATACGTCTTCGAGCGCCTGGCCACCAGCCTTACCGCACTGTCACAGCGCGTCGATCGGATCACCGTTCAGGAATTCGTCGACTGCTCGGGTATCTCGCAGCGCAGCATGCTGGTCGACCTGATGGGAATGGGCAAGCGCCCTGAGGACATCACCATCGACTCGCCCATGTTCCGCGCCGTGTCCCTGCAATACGAACAGGCCCTGGCGGCCACCGCCGATGTGCTCGGGCTGGACATCGACCGCATCGAGCGCGGGGTCGAAACCACCACCCACACAAGCGATGTAGTGGTTCGCTGTGCGACATTGCCTGCCGGCACCGTCGTCGCCCAGCGGCTGACGTGGACGGCCTACCGGCGCGGCAGCCGAGTCCTGGTCGCCGAAGAATTATGGTCGACGTCCACCGAGCTGCTCGGCTGGCAAGTCCCCGGGGAGAACCAATTCCTGGTGCGCGTGCGTATTGACGGGTCACCGGCGCTGCAGCTGGATCTGACCATCGGCAATGAGCCGATCGCCGACCTCGACACGTCCGGCGGGCAGCTGGCGGTCGCCATGACAGCCGTGCGCGCGATTCCCGACGTTTTGCGGGCACCGCCGGGCGTGGTCATCGCCCCGGTCTTCGGCGCCTACCAGTGGCAAAGCTGATGGCCGACACGACAACTGCGGTGCACGCAATTGCGCGCCGTAGAGCGTTCCTATGGATCAGGAGTGTATGACTGTGGAACATCCTCAAGCTCTGTTCGACCTCACCGGACGGGTCGCGGTGGTGACCGGGTCGACCCGCGGCATCGGACGCGCCATCCTGGAAGGTTTTTCACGGGCCGGCGCGTCAGTAGTGGTATCCAGCCGAAAGCAACAAGCCTGCGATGAGGTCGCCGCCGACATCCGCGCCGGCGGCGGCAAAGCGATGGGTTTGGCGTGCCACGTCGGAGATTGGGATGCCATCCCCGGCTTTGTCGACGCCGTGGTCAACGAGTGCGGCCCCATCGATGTACTTGTCAACAACGCTGGCATCAACCCAGCGGTGCAAGACCTCAACGAGGTCTCGCTCGAATTGTGGCGCAAGGTGTTCAGCGTCAACGTCGAGGGAGCCTTGCGTATGAGTCAATGCGTGGCTCCCGTCATGCGCGACCACGGTGGCGGCAGCATCATCAACATAGGCTCGATGGAAACCTACTATCCGTCGAACCCGGTATCGGTGATCTACAGCGCGTCGAAGGCTGCGCTGCGAAATCTCACGATATCCATGGCCAATCTGTGGGTCTCGTGGGCGGTCCGGGTGAATCTCCTGTGCCCGGGACCGTTCGCCACCGAGCTACTCGTTGACGCTGAGCGCTTTCAGCCGGGGGCATTGTCGCTGCTGGCGAGCATGAACCCGCAACACCGTATCGCCGATCTGTCTGAAATCGTCGGCCCCGCCTTGTATCTGGCCAGTGACGCGTCATCGTTCGTCACCGGCGACGACATCGCCGTGTGCGGCGGTATGCGGAAATAAGGCGAATTCGTGCGGCGGCGAGCAATGGCAACGACACCTGAGAAAGGCCGCCGTCTATGGTCGAACGGTGACGATCAGCTACGACGCCGCGCTGCGTGAGCAGTGCCAAACATGTTTGGCAGGCCACGACCGTCGCACCGTGACCGACCCGACGAAACGCCACGCCGCGGTCGCTGTGGTGCTGGTCGACTCCGTGGTCGGTGAGGACAGGGTGGACCCGACGCCTGCGGACGATTGGGTCGACGGCCGACCGATGCCGGAACCCAGCCTCGGTCACATGTTCAACGTATCGGGTGGTGCTGCATTTCTAATGTGCCGCAGGGCATCTCGTCTTTCCTCGCATGCCGCCCAGTGGGCACTGCCTGGCGGCCGCGTGGACCCGGGCGAAACCGCGGTCGATGCCGCGTTGCGGGAACTGGACGAAGAGGTTGGCGTTAGGCTGCCTGTTTCGGCGGTGTTGGGCCTGCTCGATGACTACCCGACACGGTCCGGTTACGTCATCACTCCGGTGGTGATTTGGGGCGGCGGCCGGCTCGACCCGCGTCCCGCACCGGATGAGGTGGTCGCGGTGTATCGGGTGGGGCTACACCACCTTCAACGCGATGATTCGCCGCGGTTCATCACCATCCCCGAGAGCCCCCGGCCGGTCGTGCAAATACCGCTGGGCGACCACCTCATCCACGCACCGACGGGCGCTGTGTTGTTGCAACTGCGGTGGCTGTGTCTGGAAGGTCGCCATGACCCGGTCGACGAGCTCGAGCAACCGGTGTTCGCCTGGAAGTAGGCCGATTCAGACAGGCAGCGCCAGCCGCGTCGGTTCGTCATGCCCGCGCAAGGTGACGGTGTCGCCGAAAGTCCAATGGCTGCGCTCATTTTCGGTGGCGTTCGACACGGTTTCCGACGACGCGAGCAGTCGGCTCTCAGTGTCCTTGGCAAGCTCGCACAGCCGGGCGGCTTCGTTGACCGGCTCACCGATCACGGTGTACTCGAAGCGTTCCTTCGCGCCGACATTGCCGGCGACGACCTGACCTGACGCCACGCCGATACCGGCCTGGCACTCCGGGACCTCATTGTTCAGCCGCTCGGCGATGGCGCGCGCCGCCAGTAGCGCCTCATCCTCAGGGTGTTCCAGCGTGACAGGCGCGCCGAACACCGCCAGCGCTGCATCGCCCTCGAACTTGTTGACCAGGCCGTGATGGCGGTCGACCTCTTCGACGATGACCGCGAAGAAGCGGTTGAGCAGGTCGACTACCTCGACCGCCGGCCGGCTTGTCACCAACTCCGTTGAGCCGATGATGTCGACGAAAACGACTGCGGCATGGCGTTCTTCGCCGCCGAGCTTGGGTCGCTGTTGCTCCGCGGCGGCCGCGACTTCGCGCCCGACATGGCGGCCGAACAGGTCACGCACCCGCTCGCGTTCCTTCAGGCCTTCCACCATCGTGTTGAAGCCGCGTTGCAGTTCGCCGAGTTCGGTGCCGTCGAATACCACCAGATTGCAGTCCAGGTCGCCTTGTTCGACACGTTTGAGCGCGGCGCGCACCACTCGCACCGGGGTGGCGGTGAGCCACGACACGATCCACATCAGCATGAAGCCGACGATGAGCGCCACAATCGCCAAAATGCCTACGGCAATGGCGAACTGCGTGGGTGTGAGGTTCTGCAGCGTGACGGCGAACACCGCAAGCAGTGCGACGCCGACGACGGGCAACGAGCCCAGCAGCCACACCGTCATCAGCCGGCCCATGATTCCCGCACTCAGCCGACGCGGCGGTGGGCCCGCTTGAAGCGCCTGTGCCGCCACCGGACGCAGCGCGAACTCGGTCAACAGGTAGCAGGCGGTTGCGACGATGGCGCCGGCGAAGCTGACGGTGAACAAGAACCGGGGAATGAACCGTGAGTCCTGCAAGCCGTACAGCGTGGTGAACAGCGCCGTCCCTACTCCCCACAGGACAAGGTGCGCCTTCGCCACCCGCCACGGCGCCAGGAACGAGTTGAGCTGATCCCGGTGCGTCGGTGTGTGCTCCTCGATGGCCCAGCGCAGCGAATTGACCGTGCGCCGGGTGATCCAGAACGTCCCGATCATCAGGGCCGCAACGATGTATGCCGGACACACCACCCAGGTGATCCAAAACGGGGCGTCGCTGAAGACGCTCGGCACGGGAAACGCCACCCCGACCAACAGCAGCGCCGTCGCGATGCCAAGCACGTTGGCCCCAAGAATGAAGACCGTCAGGATCACCTGGATGCGGATGCGTCGACGGAGCTGACTCTCGGACGACTTACCCAACAACCACGACCCATACTCGGGCGTATCGGGCAGCCGGCCGCTCTGCCGGGTCATCGTTTCCAGGACCCGGCCCAGCCGATGCGCGACGCTCTTCCTGGAGTTCATGGTGGCCTCAGCCTAAGTTGCCGGCCCAGCACCTAAGGTGGTTCGGGTGCGTCTCGTGATCGCCCAGTGCACCGTCGACTACATCGGACGCCTGACCGCCCACCTTCCCTCCGCCCGGCGACTGCTGCTGTTCAAGGCCGACGGATCGGTGAGCGTGCACGCCGACGACCGTGCGTACAAGCCGCTGAACTGGATGAGCCCACCATGCTGGCTCGTCGAGGAACCCGACGGACCGGCGCCGGTCTGGGTGGTCGAGAACAAGGCGGGCGAGCAGCTGCGCATCACGGTCGAAGACATCGAGCACGACTCCAGTCACGAGCTCGGTGTCGATCCCGGACTGGTGAAGGACGGCGTCGAGGCCCATCTACAGGCCTTGCTTGCCGAACACGTCGAGTTACTCGGAACCGGGTACACGCTGGTGCGGCGGGAGTACATGACGCCCATCGGGCCGGTCGACCTGCTGTGCCGCGATGAGCAGGGCCGCTCGGTGGCGGTGGAGATCAAGCGCCGCGGTGAGATCGACGGGGTCGAGCAGCTCACTCGCTACCTCGAATTGCTCAATCGCGACACGGTGCTGGCGCCCGTCGCAGGGGTCTTCGCTGCCCAGCAGATCAAGCCGCAGGCTCGAACATTGGCCACCGACCGCGGGATCCGTTGCGTGACTTTGGACTACGACCAGATGCGCGGGATGGTCAGTGACGAGTACAAGCTCTTCTGACGGCCTAAACTGGCCGGCATGCCTCGGCGCCGGACACCGCCACGCCGGCAACGCTCGTCGCCGCCGTTGCCGGTGAGCCGTCGGATCGAAACCGGGGCCGACGGCTATGAGTACGAAGTCCGGCCGATCGCAGGAGCGCGCGCAACCAAGATCTATCGCTGCCCGGGTTGCGACCACGAGATCCGCTCTGGGACAGCGCACTTGGTGGTATGGCCTGCCGAGCTGGGGGAGCAGTCAGTGGACGACCGGCGTCACTGGCACACGCCCTGCTGGACGCACCGGGCAACGCGCGGCCCGACGCGGAAGTGGTCGTAGCGGCTCAGTGAGCGTCGATGTCGCTGGCTGGCTCGACGAGCTCGACCAGAACGCCGCCAGCATCCTTGGGATGAATGAAGTTGATCCGCGAGTTTGCCGTGCCCTTGCGCGGCGTCTCGTAGAGCAGCCGCACGCCTTGCTCGCGAAGCCGCTCGGACAGCAAATCGAGATCGCTGGTTCGGTACGCCAGTTGCTGCAGGCCGGGGCCGCGCTTGTCGATGAACTTGGCGATGGTCGAGGTCTCGTCCAGCGGGGACATCAGCTGGATTTGCGCACTCCCGACGGGAGCGCCGCGAACGGACAGCATCGCCTCGCGCACACCCTGATCCTCGTTGACCTCTTCGTGGAGCACGATCATGCCGAGGTGGTCGTGATACCACTTGATCGCGACATCGAGGTCGGGCACGGCAATGCCGACGTGGTCGATGGCCGTCACCAGGGCGCTGGCGAGCACCGGACGTGCATCTACGTGCTCGGTCGTCATAACGTAACGGTAACCTTTACCCGAATGTTTGCGTATGTGTAATCGGCCACACAGTCGGCTGACCAATGCCTTGGAGGTACGAATGACGACATCTGTGATCGTTGCTGGAGCCCGTACGCCTGTCGGAAAACTGATGGGCTCGCTGAAGGATTTTTCGGGCAGCGATCTGGGTGCCATCGCGATCTCCGGAGCATTGGAGAAAGCGGGAGTCCCGGCCTCGGCCGTCGAATACGTGATCATGGGCCAGGTGTTGACCGCCGGGGCAGGGCAAATGCCCGCACGGCAGGCCGCGGTCGCCGCAGGCATCGGGTGGGATGTGCCGTCGCTGACAATCAACAAGATGTGTTTGTCCGGTATCGATGCGATTGCGCTGGCCGATCAGCTGATCCGGGCCGGTGAGTTCGACGTCGTCGTCGCGGGTGGCCAGGAATCGATGACGAAGGCGCCGCACCTGCTGATGGACAGCCGCGGTGGATACAAATACGGCGATGTCACGGTGCTCGACCACATGGCGTACGACGGTTTGCACGACGTATTCACCGACCAGCCGATGGGCGCACTCACCGAGCAACGCAACGACGTCGACCAGTTCACCCGCGAACAGCAGGACGAGTTCGCTGCGGGGTCGCACCAAAAGGCCGCCGCGGCATGGAAAGACGGCGTCTACGCCGACGAAGTGGTGCCGGTAAAGATCCCGCAGCGCAAGGGTGATCCGATCGAGTTCGCCGAAGACGAGGGCATCCGCGCCAACACCACCACGGAATCGCTCGGGGGCTTGCGACCCGCGTTCCGTAAGGACGGCACCATCACCGCGGGCTCGGCGTCGCAGATCTCCGACGGCGCCGCCGCAGTGGTGGTGATGAACAAGGACAAGGCCGTAGAACTGGGCTTGAGCTGGCTCGTCGAGATCGGCGCCCATGGCGTGGTCGCCGGCCCGGACTCCACCCTGCAGAGCCAGCCGGCGAACGCCATCAAGAAGGCCATTGCGCGCGAAGGCATCTCGGTCGATCAGCTCGATGTCATCGAGATCAACGAGGCGTTCTCCGCCGTGGCCCTGGCGTCGATGAAGGAGCTCGGCGTCGATCCCGCCAAGGTGAACGTCAACGGCGGCGCCATCGCCATCGGGCATCCGATCGGCATGTCCGGTGCGCGGATCACCCTGCACGCCGCCCTTGAGCTGGCACGACGCGGCTCTGGCTACGCGGTGGCAGCGCTGTGCGGCGCCGGCGGGCAGGGCGACGCCTTGGTGCTGCGCGCCGGATAGCGGTCTACGACGCCTTGTAGTAATTAGTGCCGTTTTCCGGCACAATGGCGGCCATGACAAGCGCTTTCGATCTTCGGTCCGTTGCTGGATGGTTTCGCCTCGTCGCCCTGATGGAGGCCGTCAGCTGGGTCGGATTGCTGATCGGCATGTATTTCAAATACCTGGGCAGTCCGCGAACTGAGGTCGGCGTCAAGGTTTTCGGCATGGCCCACGGGCTGATCTTCATCGCGTTCGTGGTGTTTGGGCTGCTCGCCGGAATCGCATTCAAATGGGCAGCGGGCACATGGTCGCTGGCGTTGCTGGCGAGCATCGTGCCACTGTGCAGTGTGATCTTCCTCATATGGGCCGATCGCACCGGCCGGATGGGGGCCGCTCGCGGGGCAATGGCGGTCGCGCAGGCGGGCCGGTCAGCACCCGAAACGACGTGACAGACTTGTAGGCGTGACACGTCCCCGACCTCCCATTGCGCCCGCCATGGCCGGTGCCGTTGACCTGTCGGCCCTCAAGCAGCGAGCAGCTGCCACCGGCGAAGGTGCTGCCCCAGGCGCAAGTACGCCCAGCGGCGTTGAGATCACCGAGGCCAACCTCGAGGCCGAGGTGCTGGTCCGGTCCAATCAAGTTCCGGTAGTGGTGCTGCTGTGGTCGCCCCGCAGCGAGGCGAGCGTCGCCCTTGCCGATGCCCTTGCGAACCTGGAGACAGCCGACGGCGGCAAGTGGTCCCTGGCAACGGTCAACGTCGACACCGTGCCTCGCGTGGCGCAGATGTTCGGTGTGCAAGCTGTCCCGACGGTGGTGGCTTTGGCTGCGGGCCAACCACTGTCGAGTTTTCAGGGTGTGCAGCCGCCGGAGCAGTTGCGTAAGTGGGTCGACTCGCTGCTGAGTGCCACCGCGGGCAAGCTCGAGGGCGCGGCAGACGGCGATGCACCCGAACAGGTCGACCCGGAGCTGGCGCAGGCCCGCGAGCATCTGGACGCCGGCGATTTCGACGCCGCGCTGACGGCCTATCGGTCGATCCTCGACGCCAATCCCAACCACGCCGAAGCCAAGGGCGCGGTGCGTCAGATTTCGTTTCTGCAGCGCGCCACGGCGCACCGGCCCGACGCGGTTGCGGTCGCCGACGCAGCGCCTGCCGACATCGAAGCGGCATTCGCCGCAGCCGATGTGGAGATCCTGCAGCAGAACATCGCTGCGGCCTTCGAGCGGTTGATCGCATTGGTCAAGCGGACAGCCGGTGACGAGCGCACCAGCGTCCGCACCCGGTTGATCGAGCTCTTCGACCTCTTCGACCCGGCAGATCCCGAAGTGATCGCCGGCCGGCGCAAGCTGGCGAACGCGCTCTACTAGTTCGCCGAGCAGACGCAAAAGTGCCCCATTTCGGCCTGAAATGGGCACATTTGCGTCTGCTCGCGCAGGAAACTAGGCCGGCTCAAACCACAACGCTGCCAGCGGTGGCAGCACCATCACCGCCGACGCGGGACGACCGTGCCACGGGTCGTCGGTCGCCTCGACAGCGCCGTAGTTCCCAATGCCTGTGCCGTTGTAGATATCCGCATCCGTGTTGAGCACCTCACGCCAGGTGCCCGCATGCGGCAACCCCAGCCGGTAGCGCGCGTGCTCGGAGCCGGAGAAGTTGAACACACACGCCAGCATCGAGCCGTCGTCGCCGGAGCGCAGGAAGCTCAGCACGTTGTTGGCCGAGTCGTTGGCGTCGATCCACGAGTAACCCTCGGGGTTGGCGTCTCGCGACCACAGTGCGCGCCGGGTTCGGTAGATGCCGTTCATGTCCTGCACGAACCGCTGAATACCGCTGGAGAAGCTGCCTTCGTCCAACTGGTACCAATCGACGCCGCGTTCTTCGGACCACTCGGCGCGCTGGCCGAATTCCTGGCCCATGAACAGCAATTGCTTACCCGGGTGCGCCCACTGATAGGCCAGCAGTCCACGCAGCCCTGCGGCCTTCACGTGATCGTTGCCGGGCATCCGGCCCCATAGCGTGCCCTTGCCGTGCACCACCTCGTCGTGGCTGATGGGCAGCACGAAGTTCTCGCTGAACGCGTAGAGCATCGAGAACGTGATTTCGTGGTGGTGGTAGCTGCGGTGAATTGGATCACGCTTGATGAACTCCAACGTGTCGTTCATCCAACCCATGTTCCACTTCATCGAGAAGCCAAGGCCGCCAAGGTTTGTCGGGCGGGTAACACCCGGCCACGACGTGGACTCCTCGGCGACGGTGACGATTCCCGGCGCCACCTTGTGCACCGTGGCGTTCATCTCCTGCAGGAACTGCACCGCCTCGAGGTTCTCCCGGCCGCCGTAGATGTTCGGCGTCCAGCCGCCCTCCGGCCGTGAGTAATCCAGGTACAGCATCGAGGCGACGGCGTCCACGCGCAGGCCGTCGATGTGGAATTCCTGCAGCCAGTACAGCGCGTTGGCGACCAGGAAGTTGCGCACCTCTGACCGGCCGAAGTCGAATACGTAGGTGCCCCAGTCCAATTGCTCGCCGCGGCGCGGGTCGGAGTGCTCGTAGAGCGGTGTGCCGTCGAATCGGCCCAGCGCCCACGCATCTTTCGGGAAGTGGGCAGGCACCCAGTCCATGATCACGCCGATGCCGGCCTGATGGAGCCTGTCGATCAGATACCGGCATTCGTCGGGAGTGCCCAGCCGTGACGTCGGCGCGTAATAGGACGTCACCTGATAGCCCCACGAACCGCCGAACGGGTGCTCTGCGACCGGCATCAGTTCGACGTGTGTGAAGCCCTGGGACACAACGTATTCAGTGAGCTCGTCGGCCAGCTGGCGATAGCTCAGACCCGGCCGCCACGACATCGGGTGCACCTCGTAGGTGCTCATCGGCTCGAACACAGGATTCTGGCGGGCGCGCTGGGCCATCCAGTCGTCGTCGCTCCATGTGTAGGAGCTGGCGGTGACCTTCGATGCCGTCTTCGGCGGTACCTCGGTGGCGAATGCCATCGGGTCGGCGCGGTCGGTCACCGAGCCGTCCGCGCCATGCACGCGGAACTTGTAGAGGCTGCCGATTTCGAGACCGGGCCAGAACAGTTCCCATACGCCCGTCGAGCCGAGCACCCGCAGCTGAGCCTCGTTGCCGTCCCAGTGATTGAACTCGCCGATCAGACTGATGCCCTTGGCGTTCGGTGCCCACACGGCGAACGACACGCCATCGACGACGCCGTCGGCTGTGGTGAACGAGCGGGGGTGAGCACCGAGAACCTCCCACAGCCGTTCATGGCGGCCCTCGGCGAAAAGGTGCAGATCCATTTCGCCGAGTGTGGGCAGGAAGCGGTACGCGTCGGCAATGGTGTGCACGTCGGTCGAACCGTTGGCACCCGGATAGCTGACCTCCAGCCGATAGTCGACGAGGTTCGTGAACGGTAGTGCGACCGCGAACAGCCCTGACTCGATGTGGCTGAACGGGTAGCGCTCACCGCCCACCAGGGCCGTGACTTTGGTGGCGTGCGGGCGGTAGGCCCGAATCACGGTGTGGTCGCTGTACTCGTGCGCGCCGAGGATCGAATGAGGGTCGTGGTGTTCACCGGCCAACAGGCGGTTCAGGTCGGCGGTATGCGGCCGCAGATGCGGACTGGCGTCATGCTTGGTCTGCGTCATTTCATCACTCCCTACGCAGCAGGTTCAATCGTCGGTCGGCCGGTATCTGGGGCATGTTCAGCACGTGGGCCACCGCTCTGGCGGGATCGATCCGCACGTAATTGGACTGCCCCCACTGGTATTCGTCTCCGGTGATCTCGTCGCGCACCCAGAAGCGCTCGTAGTGCTCCATGCCCAACGCCTCCATGTCCAGCCACAGCGTCGCCTCCTCCGGTCCGTACGGGTTGAGCGTTACCACGACCAGAACCTGGTCACCGGTCACAGGGTCGAACTTGCTGTACGCCAGCAATGCCTCGTTGTCGGGGTGATGGAACTTGATCGTGCGTAGCTCGTGCAGCGCCGGGTGCACCCGGCGAATCTCGTTGAGCCTGGTCAGGAATGGCTCCAGCGATTCACCGTCGGCCAGTGCAGCGTCGAAGTCGCGGGGGCGCAGCTCGTACTTCTCCGAGTTGAGGTACTCCTCGCTGCCTTCCCGAACCGCGCGATGCTCAAACAATTCGAAGCCGGAGTACACGCCCCATGCCGAACTCATCGTCGATGCCAGCACGGCGCGGATGGCGAACATGCCAGGACCACCGTGCTGCAGACTCTCGTGCAGGATGTCGGGCGTGTTGACGAAAAGGTTCGGCCGGGCATAGTCGGCGTGCTCGGCGATCTGCTGGCCGAACTCGGTGAGCTCCCACTTCGCGGTGCGCCAGGTGAAGTACGTGTAGGACTGCGTGAACCCGAGTTTGGCCAGCCCGTACAACCGCGCAGGGCGGGTGAAGGCCTCCGAAAGGAACAACACGTCCGGGTCCTCGTTCTTCACCTCTCCGATCAGCCAGGCCCAGAAGTTCGGCGGCTTGGTATGCGGGTTGTCCACACGAAATATCTTGACGCCGTGGGAGATCCAATAGCGCACGACCCGCAGCACTTCTTCGTAGAGCCCGGCAGGGTCGTTGTCGAAATTCAGCGGATAGATGTCCTGGTATTTCTTCGGCGGGTTCTCCGCGTAGGCGATCGTCCCGTCGGGCAGCACCGTGAACCACTCCGGATGCTTCCGCGCCCAAGGGTGGTCGGGCGCGCATTGCAGCGCAAGATCAAGCGCCACTTCCATGCCGTCGTCACGCGCAGCGGCCACGAAGTCCTCGAAGTCCTCGATGGTGCCCAGCTTCGGGTGGATGGCGTCGTGGCCGCCTTCGTCGCTGCCGATGGCCCACGGCGAGCCGACATCCTTCGGTGCGGCGGTCACGCTGTTGTTGCGGCCTTTGCGGTGCACCTTGCCGATCGGATGGATCGGCGGCAGATACACCACGTCGAAGCCCATTTTGGCGATGCGCGGAAGCGCCTTGGTTGCCGTCGCGAAAGTGCCGTGCACCGGATTGCCCTGCGCATCCCAGCCGCCGGTGGACCGGGGAAAAATCTCATACCACGAGCTGAAGCGGGCCTGTGGCCGGTCCACCCAGATGCCGTATTGCTCTCCGCGAGTGACCAATTCGCGCAGCGGATACTGCTCCAGTAGGGCGCTCACTTCTGGTGCGAGAGCCGCGCCGGCGCGGGTGAACGGGTCACCTGGCTCACGCAGGCGCGCGACCGCGTCGATCAGGGGGTAGCGCGACTGGCGGGGCACGCCCGTCGCGGCCCGCTCCAGCAGCCGGGCACCCAAGAGCAGGTCGTTGGACAGCTCGCCTTCACTTTGACCTGCGTCGAGTTTGGCGGTCACGTTCTTGCGCCACGTCGCGATGGGGTCGCCCCACCCGTCCACCCGGAACGTCCACAGGCCGACGCTGTCGGGGCTGAACGCCCCGTGGAAAACGTCCGGCGTGCGTCCGGTCGACATCGGCAACAGCTGCGGTTTCTTCCGCGAGGCAGGGATCACCACATCCGCGATGGGTATCGGTGGCGGGGTCTTGACGTGCCCTGGCGGGTCCTCGGCCAGTTTCGGATAGGCCGTGCCGTGATATCGGACGACGAGCGTGGCCGCGACCGCGTCGTGCCCCTCGCGCCACACCGTGGCCCGTACCGGCACAACCTCGCCCACGACTGCTTTGGCCGGGTATCGCCCGCCGGAAACCACAGGGGCCACGTCATCGATTCCGATACGACCGGCCACCCCACCACTCCTTACACTGGCGCGGCCGCGTTCGGGCCGCTGTGTCGTCTGTGTCGTCGCTTGGTATTCGTTTCAGCTTCGTCGCGCCCTATACCCACCGTAGTGGGCTGCCCAATCCGATGCGGGTGAAGCAGTCCGGCGCCGGCGGCGCTTCTGCTCGTCGCGCAAACGCTCATCGCTGCACAGACTCGAAATGACAGTAAGGTTGACTCGCGTGAAAGCCCTCCGACGGTTCACCGTCCGCGCACATCTTCCCGATCGTCTGGCCGCGCTCGAACGGCTCTCGATCAACCTGCGCTGGTCGTGGGACAAGCCGACCCAAGATCTGTTCGAGGCGATCGATCCCGAGCTCTGGAAGCAGGTCGGCAACGACCCGGTCGCACTGCTCGGGCAGGTCAGCCCCAAACGGCTGGACGACCTGGTCCTCGACGAGTCGTTCCTGCAGCGCCTCGACGGACTTGTGGCGGATCTGGACAACTATTTGACCCGGCCGCTGTGGTACCAGCAGCAGGTCTCCGAAGGTGCCGAGCTACCCAACGGCATCGCCTACTTCTCGATGGAGTTCGGCGTCGCCGAGGTGCTGCCGAACTACTCCGGTGGCCTGGGCATCCTGGCCGGCGATCACCTGAAGTCCGCATCCGACCTGGGTCTGCCCCTTATCGCGGTCGGGTTGCTGTACCGCTCGGGCTACTTCCGGCAGTCACTGACCGCCGACGGTTGGCAGCACGAGAGTTACCCATCCCTTGACCCTCAGGGCCTGCCGTTGCGGCTACTCACCGACGGCGATGACAACCCCGTGCTCGTTGCGCTGGATCTGCCGGACGACAATCAGCTGCGGGCGCGCATCTGGATCGCGCAGGTTGGGCGAATCCCGTTGCTGCTGTTGGACTCTGACATCCCGGAGAACGAACACGACCTGCGCGGCGTCACCGACCGGCTGTACGGCGGCGATCAGGAACACCGCATCAAGCAGGAGATTCTGGCCGGCATCGGCGGGGTCCGGGCAATTCGCGCGTTCACCGAGGTCGAGGGCCTGCCTTCGCCTGAGGTGTTTCACATGAACGAGGGCCACGCCGGGTTCCTCGGCGCCGAGCGCATCCGGGAGTTGATCGACGCCGGGCTGGACTTCGACACCGCGCTGACGGTGGTGCGCTCCTCCACCGTGTTCACCACGCACACCCCGGTCCCTGCAGGAATCGACCGGTTCCCGGTCGAGATGGTCAAGCGCTACTTCGGCAGCCCGCCCGGTAACCCGTCTGGTGCCAGCTCCCGGTTGCTGCCAGGGGTTTCGCTGGACCGGATCATCGCGTTCGGCGCGGAAGACGACCCGTCGAAGTTCAACATGGCGCACATGGGCCTGCGCCTGGCCCAGCGAGCCAACGGGGTCTCGCTGCTGCACGGCCTGGTCAGCCGCCATATGTTCAACGAGCTGTGGCCCGGCTTCGATCCGAGGGAGGTGCCGATCGGGTCGATCACCAATGGCGTGCACGCGCCGACGTGGGCGGCGCCGCAGTGGCTGGAGCTGGGCCGCGAGTTGATCGGAGCCGACTCGCCAAGTGAGCCCGCGGTGTGGCAGCGACTTCGACAGGTCGACTCAGAGCACATCTGGTCGATCCGCTCGCAACTGCGCAAAGCGCTGGTCGATGACGTTCGCGCGCGGATGCGCCGTTCATGTCTGGAGCGCGGCGCATCGGATGCCGAATTGGGCTGGATAGCAACGGCTTTCGACCCCGACGTGTTGACCATCGGGTTTGCCCGACGAGTTCCGACGTACAAGCGGCTCACGTTGATGCTGCGCGACGAGGACCGGTTGGAGAAGCTGCTGCTCGACGAGAAACGCCCGATCCAGCTCATCGTGGCAGGCAAGTCGCACCCGGCCGACGACGGCGGCAAGGCGTTGATCCAGCAAGTGGTCAAGTTCGCCGATCGCCCGGAGGTCAGGCACCGCATCGCGTTCCTGCCCGACTACGACATGTCGATGGCACGCCAGCTGTATTACGGCTGCGACGTGTGGCTGAACAACCCGCTGCGGCCGCTGGAGGCGTGCGGCACCTCCGGAATGAAGAGCGCACTCAACGGAGGGCTCAACCTGTCCATCCGCGACGGGTGGTGGGACGAGTGGTACGACGGCGAGAACGGGTGGGAGATCCCGACCGCCGATGGGCTGGCCGACGAGAGCCGGCGCGACGACCTTGAGGCCGCGGCACTCTACGACCTGCTCGAGCAGTCGGTGGCGCCGAAGTTCTACGACCGCGACGAGGCAGGGATTCCGTCGCGCTGGGTGGAGATGGTGCGTCACACGTTGATGGAGCTCGGCCCGAAGGTGTTGGCGTCGCGGATGGTCCGCGACTACACCGAAAAGTACTACGCGCCGGCGGCTCAGTCGCTGCGCAAGACCGTCGAACCAGGGGCCGCGGGGGAACCGTTCGGCGCCGCACGTGAGCTGGCCGACTACCGGCAGCGCGCCCAAGAGGCGTGGCCGAAGATCCAGATCACCGACGTCGACAGCTACGGCCTTCCTGACACGCCACTGCTGGGTTCCGAGCTGACGCTGACCGCAACCGTGCAGCTGGCCGGGCTGCGGCCCGACGAGGTGGAGGTGCAAGCGGTGCTGGGCCGCGTCGACGCCGGCGACGCCCTGATAGACCCGGTGACCGTGACGATGGTGCACACCGGGACTGCCGACGGCGGCAACGACATCTTCTCGACGACGACGCCGTTGCCCGTCGCCGGTCCGGTGGGGTACACCGTGCGCGTCTTGCCCCATCACGCGCTGCTGGCAGGCGACAACGAGCTCGGCCTCGTCACCCTCGCGTGACGGCCCTCAAGGTTGCGATAGACGGCGGACCGTACGCGCTGGCGACAGGGCCGGACGGGGCACTGTGGGTGACGCTGGTACACGCCGGCTCGATCGCACGCGTGACCGTCGATGGCGACGTCACCGTGTATCCGGTCGGTGAGCACTCTCGGCCGTCGATCATCACCGCCGGGCCCGATGGTGCCCTGTGGTTCACCCGGACCGGCGATGACCGGATCGGGCGGATTACCACTGCCGGTGAGTTGAGTTCGTTCGAGCTGCCCGAGGGCAGCGGGCCGTTCGGCATCACGGCCGGGGCGGATGAGGGCTTGTGGTTCACCGCCATGACCTCGGGCGAGATCGGCAGGATCTCGACCGACGGCGAGTTGTCTGGCTGGCCGTCGGTCGGTGGTGCACCGTCGATGATCACGACCGGCCCGGACAACGCGTTGTGGTTCACGCTCAATCAGGCCAATGCGGTGGGCCGGTTGATACCGGCGGACGGCGTGACGGTGCGCGAATTACCCACTGCCGCAGCGGGACCCGTTGGCATCGCCGCGACGCACGACGACGCGGTGTGGTTCACCGAGATCCTCGCCGACAAGCTGGGCCGCATCCCGATGGACGGCGCCATCCAAGAGATCGATCTGCCAGGCAAGCCGCATGCGGTGGTCGCCGACCCGGACGACGGCGTATGGGTGAGCCTGTGGGGAGCCGATCAGATCGCCCGCGTCAGTGGCGACGGCGAGATCGTCACGATCGATCTTCCTGCTGGTAGCGAGCCACACGGCATGGCGATCGGCCCGGACGGCGCGCCGTGGGTGGCGCTTGAGGCGGGGTTCGTGCTGCGGATGCCCATCTGAGCCGCCGACACCTGATTTTTGGGCACCGGTCTCGGCGCTGCAACCCTTCGCGGTAGGTTCCCAATTTGGGCGTCTAGTTATCGTGACGCGTCGGAGAAGGGCTCGGCTGTGACGGTTCGAAGTGTGCTGCGGCGCGGCATCACAGTGTTCGCCACCTGCGGGTTGATGACAGGTGTGAATATCGGTCCGGCCTGGGCCGAGCCCGAGCCCGGGGTAGAGCCCGTGGCCGCCGAGGCGCCGCCGGCCGAAGCCGCCCCGCCGCCACCGGAGGGCGCCGTGGAGTCCTCGCCGCCGGCAGTCACGACGTCGCCGGATAGCTGGACACTCACCTTGTCGGCCAAGGACGAAAAGCAAACCTCGATTGCCCCGTTGACGACGGCGATTTCGACGCGCGAGTACGAGGTCGGTGGCATCTTCAACGGATCGATGACCGGTCCGGAGGAATCCGAGCCACCGCAAGGCACGCTCGAAGTCGGGTATCAGATCGGCTGCGGTATCGACATGAGCACCTCAAATGGCGTGTCACTGACCGGAACCATGGGAATCAACCCGTCGATCGGAATCATCGGCACCGACATCATTTCGCCCGTCCCTGAGGGAATCCTGCCAGGGATAGGGGGAAACCTCGGCGGTGGTGTGACCGTGGGTCTCAAGCCAGGGATCATCAACTTCGTTCCGGTGACCAAGAAGGAGTTCAAGGGCTCCGATCCCTGGGTGATGATCAGCGGCTTCCGCATCAAGATCGACGGCTGCGTCGGCGAGTCGTTCATCCGCTCGTATGCGTTCTTGACGCGCTCGACGGATGTCTCCGACGCGATCGTGGCGTGGTACGGCGTGACCAAGAAGGTCTAAGGCCGGCGCCGAAATAGAATTCCGGGTCGCTAAACGGCGCGTCGAGCAGCCGGGAATTCTATTTCGGCGCAGGGTGCCGACTACGGGAAGCGCTTGAAGCAGCGGTCCGTATCCCCGAGGACCCCGACGCGGAACGCGTCGATCCTGGAGAAGCCCGACGGCACCGATTCGCCGTTGACGTCGCTGGCGACCAGGCCATTGGTGAGAATTCCCGACACGGCTTCGTCGACGTCGCCAGCGGTCAGCGCGATGGTGTTGCCGTCGGGTGTGGTGATGTCCTTCGACATCTTGGTGGTGGCCACACCGGTGAGACACGCCGTGCGCAGCGCTGCCTCGGCGTTGTCGAGCACCACGCCGCCGTGCTCATGCTGGATCGCCTGCATGTAGCGCGACACCAGCACCGAGTAGGCGGTGTTGTCGCCGATGGCCAGACCTCCGGCCTCCTCATCGTCGGCCAGGGCGCCCATCTCCGCCAGCTCATCCAAGTCGACGACGATGGTGTTGGTCGCCGGGCAATACGACGCAGGTGGGCTCGGCCGCGCGTCCGGGCAGTCCTGCGAGGCGTCGAAGCTCAGCTCCGGCGGGTTGGCGGGCTCGAACAGGATGCCCATCGCATCGACGATCGTCCGTACCGATTCCTCGGTGACTTCCCACTCGCCGGTCTGATCCTCGGGCAGCAGTACGGGCAGATCGCCGCGGCGCTGGCCGATCTCTCGCATATCGATGGACGCACATGCCGACGGGCCGTCCGTGAAACCGAATTGGAACGCTGAGAGCCGCTCGAAGGCAGACCCATGCTCGTCAACGCCGACCTCGGGATCGTCGGCGTTCAGCAGCGGATCGCGGAACGCGATCACGGCGGCCAGCACGTTGTTGAGGCCTTCACCGGTGTTGAGGGTGAAACGCGGCGACTTGTCCTCGGCGACCCACCGCATGTATGCCCCCGCAAAGCAGTCGGCCTGTTGTTCGGCAACCAGAGTCGGCGTGTTCTTCTTGGTCAACCCGGCCTTGCGCTGAATGGCGTGGCCGTATTCGTGGGCGAGCACCATCGCGACGCCCATGTCGCCGTTGGCATCTCGCAGCGCGGGCAGCAACTCGCCGCGGTCCCAGCCGATAGTCTCGTCGTCGTAGCAGAACGCCGCGTTGACGAGCCCATAGGTGTCCGTGTCGCAGAACACCCCGTCAAATCCGTTGGCATCCCAGGAGATCAGCGCCTCGACTGGGACGAATTCGCCGTCGAACGTCTCGCTGTATGCGCCTTCCCAGAACTCCTCGACGTCGCTGATGGCCTGGCCGGCCAGTTCGTCGATGTCGCCGCCGTCGGTGCCTTCGACGTCGCGGGTTGGCTCGGCCGCGTCGTCACGCAGGCCGGTAGGGCCGTCAGTGGCGGGCATTCCCGCGACCCGAAACGGATCGTCGAACACCGAAACGGCGTTGCCCTGAAGGGTTGTCGTGCAGCCCGCGAGCAGCAGCGCCGAGCAGGCGGCGACCACCGCGCCTACCAGGTGGTGTCGGCCCATTTGCGCCGCCTTTCGATTCTGCCAGCGAGCCGGAGGCGGCGCGCACGGGGATTCGCTGACAGGATAGATAATTCAGTCGCCTGCGCGGAGGCGTTCGAGTGCGCCGCGCACCCGCACCGGGTCCGTCGTCGCCCAGAACGGCGGCAGCGATGCCCGCAGATAGCCGCCGTAGCGGGCGGTGGCCATTCGAGAGTCGAGCACCGCGACGACGCCACGGTCATCCATTCGACGCAGTAGCCGCCCGGCACCCTGCGCCAGCAGCAGGGCGGCGTGACTTGCGGCGATCGCCATGAACCCGTTGCCGCCGCGCGCGGCAACCGCGCGCTGACGGGCGGTCAGGAGCGGATCGTCGGGACGCGGGAAGGGGATGCGGTCGATGAGCACCAGCGACAGCGACGGGCCAGGCACGTCGACGCCCTGCCAGAGCGACAGCGTGCCGAACAGCGACGTCTCGGCGTCGTCGGCGAACCGCTGGACCAACGCCGAGGTGGTGTCCTCGCCCTGGCACAGCACGGGCGTGTCGAGGCGTTCACGCATGATCTCGGCGGCGGCCTTGGCCGCCCGCATGGACGAGAACAGGCCCAACGTGCGCCCACCCGCCGCGGTGATCAACGCGGCTATCTCGTTGAGCTGTTCGGCGGAGCCGGTGCCGTCGCGTCCCGGCGGCGGCAGATGCGCGGCGACGTAGAGGATCCCGGACTTCGCGTGCTCGAACGGGGAGCCGACATCGATACCGCGCCAGGCGACCTTGTCGTCGTCGCCGGCCAGACCCCACGCGGAGGCCATCGCATCGAAGGTGCCACCGATGGTCAGTGTGGCCGACGTGAGCACTGTCGTCGACCGTTCAAACAGCCTGCCGCGCAACAACCCTGACACCGACAGCGGCGCCACCCGCAGCACCGCGCGTACGCTGCCGCGGTTGTCCTCATGGTCGAGCCACACCACGTCCGTGCGATCAGGGATGGCGGGGACGAACGACGCGAGAATGCGGGTCGCCGTGTCAGCGAGGTCGCTCAACGCCGTGACCGCCTCGGCGCGCGCCGAGGCCGCCTTCGGATCGCTGGGCGACGTGTCGATCGTCGATCGGGCCCGGCTGGCGGCGTCGCGCAGTGCGGTCAGGTAGGTGGTCAATTCGTCGTCGAGCGCGTCGATGCGTCCGGGGGTGGCGTCGTGGATTGCCGACGACAGCGTCGCCGTGGCGGCCTCCAGCCGCTGAGCGAGTTCGGGGTCGACCAGCCGCGCGGCGCGTCGATGAGCGACGCCAAGCGATGTCGCGGACAGCTCGGCGGTCGCCACACCGGTCACCCGGTCCACAAGCTCGTGTGCCTCGTCGACCACGAGCAGTTCGTGTTCGGGCAGCACAGCGGCATCGGATACCGCGTCGATGGCGAGCAGGGCGTGGTTGGTGACAATCACGTCCGCATGGCCGGCCTTGTCGCGGGCCTTTTCCGCAAAGCAGTCGGTGCCGAACGGGCAGCGCGCGACGCCGATGCATTCCCTGGCCGAGACGCTGACCTGCGACCACGACCGGTCCGGCACGCCGGGCTTCAGCTCGTCGCGGTCACCGGACTCGGTCTCCGACGACCAGGTGATGAGCCGCTGCACGTCGCGGCCCAGCGCCGTCGCGGCGACCGGCTCGAAGAGTTCTTCCTGTGACAGCTCATCGGGCTCGGTTGTTGCGGCGCCGTTGTGAATCTTGTTCAGGCACAGGTAATTTCCGCGTCCTTTCAACAACGCGAACTCGGGTCGACGGGGCAGCTCGTCGGCAAGTGAGTCGGCGAGCCGGGGAAGGTCCCGGTCGACGAGCTGGCGTTGCAGGGCGATGGTCGCGGTCGACACGACCACCGGTTCGTTCGTGGCGACTGCACGCGCGATCGCAGGCACCAGGTAGGCCAGCGACTTTCCGGTCCCGGTGCCCGCCTGCACCGCGAGGTGCTCGCCGCTGTCGAACGCATGCGCCACCGCCTCGGCCATCTCGATCTGGCCGCGGCGCTCCGAGCCGCCCAGCGCGGTGACCGCCTTGGCCAGCAGTTCGGTGACTTTCCCTGACTCGCCCGTGGCTACCCCTCGGGCGGAATCATGCGGGTGGGAATGGCCGGTTCACCGCGAGACAGCTTGAGGCCGTCCCACGGCAGGCAGTGCAGACCCGCAGCAACACGCTTGCGTGCCGCGTCGATGTCGAGGTCGGCGACCGGTTCGCCGCCACGGACCAGTTCGACGGTCAGCGGTCGATCCACCAAGTCGGATTGCTGCGGCGGCCGGCCGAACGGATAGACGACCTCCTCGACGATGGTGCCGGTCTCCTTGGCGAGGCGCAGCGCCTGTTTGCGGCCGCCGTGGGACTCCTTGTGGGTGCTGCGTTTCTCCACCGGCATGCCGTCCACCTCGACGAGCTTGTAAACCATGCTGGCAGTCGGGGCGCCGGAGCCGGTGACCACCGACGTGCCGACGCCGTAGCTGTCCACCGGTGCGGCGGCCAGCGCGGCAAGCGCGAACTCGTCGAGATCGCCGGACACCACGATGCGGGTCTTGGTGGCGCCAAGGCCGTCGAGCTGTTCGCGGACCTGGCGCGCCATCACGCCGAGGTCGCCGGAGTCGATGCGAACGGCACCGAGTTCGGGTCCGGCCACCTCGACGGCATTGGCGACGCCCTGGGTGATGTCGTAGGTGTCGACCAGCAGCGTGGTGTCCACACCGAGCGCCTCGATCTGGGCCTTGAACGCCGCCCTCTCGTCAGGGCCGTTTTCCGTGGTGTGCACGAGCGTGAACGCGTGTGCGCTGGTGCCAAGGGCCGGCACGCCGTAGCGGCGTTGCGCCTCGAGATTCGACGATCCGGCGAACCCGGCGAGGTAGGCGGCGCGCGCGGAGGCGACGGCGGCTTGTTCGTGGGTGCGCCTCGAGCCCATTTCGATCAGCGGGCGGCCTTCGGCCGCGCTGACCATGCGCGCGGCGGCGGATGCGATCGCCGTGTCGTGGTTGAGGATCGACAGCGCCAGCGTTTCCAGCACCACGCATTCGCCGAATGTGCCGTGCACGGACAGCACCGGCGAGCCGGGGAAGTACAGCTCGCCTTCTGCGTACCCGTCGACGTCGCCGCGGAACTGGTAGTCGGCGAGGTACGCGAGCGTCTCTTGGTCCAGAAAATCCGCAAGCGAGGCAAGTGCGGTGTCGTCGAACCTGAACTGCGCCAAGGTTTCCACGAATCGTGCAGTGCCTGCGACGACGCCGTAGCGACGCCCGTCCGGCAGTCGGCGCGCGAACAACTCGAACGAGGTCTGCCGGTGCGCGGTGCCGTCACGCAATGCGGCGGCGAGCATCGTCAACTCGTATTTGTCGGTGAGTAACGCCGGAGATGCCGAAGCCACACCGCAACCGTAGTAGTTCGAACCGCCATGTCGGCCCCCGCTATCCTGAAGAACATGGTTACGCCGGCGAAGGCCCGACCGGGAACTCGCGAGGAGCGGGGCGTTGCTACCGCGGACGCCACGGAAACCCCGTGGATAACGCTCGTCTGGGACGACCCCGTCAACCTCATGACATACGTGACGTACGTCTTCCAGAAGCTGTTCGGTTACAGCGAGCCGCACGCGACCAAGCTCATGCTGCAGGTGCACAACGAAGGCAAGGCCGTGGTGTCGGCCGGCAGCCGTGAGTCCATGGAGGTCGACGTGACCAAGCTCCATGCCGCCGGCCTGTGGGCGACCATGCAGCAGGACCGCTGAAGAAGACGTGCGTAAGTGGAAGCGGGTCGACACCGCCGACGGCCCGCGGTTCCGGTCCTCGCTAGCCTCACACGAGGCGGCGCTGCTTTCAAGCCTGGTTCAATCGATGCTCGGGATGCTTGAAGAACGCGAATCCTCTTCTCCCGCTGACGAACTCGAGGCGATAACCGGGATTCACACCGGTAACTCACAGCCTCCGCAGGACGACACGATGAAGCGGCTGTTGCCGGACTTCTTCCGGTCGCAGACCGATCACCCTGCCGGCTCCGGTACTGCCGAAAGCCTCAACAGTGCATTACGTAGCCTGCACGAGCCCGAGATCATCGACGCGAAACGTCAAGCGGCGCAACGGGTACTCGACACCCTGCCGGACGGCGGCGGCAAGTTCGAGCTCAACGAGGCCGACGCCCACCAGTGGGCCGCGGCGGTCAACGACGTCCGGTTGGCGTTGGGCACGATGCTTGACGTGGGGCCGAACGGGCCCGACGCGTTGCCTGCCGACGATCCGATGGCCGGACACCTGGACGTGTACCAGTGGCTGACGGTGCTGCAGGAGTATCTCGTCCTCGGCTTGATGGGCAAATCATGAATGCCATCACCGACGTCAGCGGGATTCTCGTCGGACATCACCATCGGCTCGATCCCGACGTGACGCTCGGGTCCGGCTGGGCCACCGGCACGACCGTCGTCTTGACCCCGCCGGGCACTGTTGGCGCCGTCGACGGCAGGGGCGGTGCCCCCGGCACGCGGGAAACCGACCTGCTGGATCCCATCAACTCCGTGCGCCACGTCGACGCTGTGGTGCTCAGCGGCGGCAGCGCCTACGGGTTGGCAACGGCCGACGGGGTGATGAGCTGGCTCGAGGGCAAGGCCCGCGGTGTGGCGATGGAGGGCGGCGTCGTGCCGATCGTGCCCGCCGCTGTGGTCTTCGATCTGCCGGTTGGCGGATGGCAATGCCGGCCGACGCCGGAGTTCGGCTACGCCGCCGCCGAAGGCGCCGGGACCGACGTGGGGCTCGGCACCGTGGGCGCCGGGACGGGAGCCAGGGTCGGCGTCCTCAAGGGCGGGGTCGGCACGGCGTCGGTGATGCTTGACTCCGGCGTGACCGTCGGGGCGTTGGTGGTCGTCAACGCCGCAGGGGATGCCGTCGACCCGGCCACCGGCCTGCCTTGGCTGGCGTACCAGATCGCGGAGTTCGGACTCAGGCCGCCGCCCGCCGAGCAGATCGCAGCGTACGCCGACCGGCACACCGAGCTGAGCCCGCTGAACACGACCATCGCGGTGGTCGCCACCGACGCGGCGCTGAGCCCGGCCGGCTGCCGCCGCGTCGCCATCGCCGCGCACGACGGCCTCGCGCGCACCATCCGGCCGTGCCACACCCCACTGGATGGCGATACGGTGTTTGCGCTGGCCACCGGCGCCATCGAGGTGGCGCCGGACCCGACGACACCGGCATCGATGTCGCCGGAGACCGCGCTGATCACCGCGGTCGGGGCGGCAGCGGCGGACTGCCTGGCTCAAGCGGTGCTCGTCGGCATCCTGGCGGCCGAGGCAGTCGCCGGAATACCGACATACCGGGACATGTTGCCCGGAGCGTTCGAATGAGAGGTAGACGTCCGTGCTGGTGATTAGAGCCGACCTGGTCGACTCCATGGTCGCCCATGCGCGCGCCGACCACCCCGACGAGGCGTGCGGGGTGATCGCAGGCCCCGAGGGGTCCGACCGTCCGGAGCGGTTCATCGCGATGCTCAACGCCGAACGCTCCCCGACGTTCTACCGCTTCGACTCCGGTGAGCAACTCAAGGTATGGCGCGCGATGGACGACGCCGACGAGGTGCCCGTCGTCATCTACCACTCGCACACCGCAACCGAGGCGTATCCCAGCCGCACCGACATCTCCTACGCGTCCGAACCCGAAGCCCATTACGTGCTGGTGTCGACCCGTGACCCCGACGAGCACGAGCTGCGCAGCTACCGCATCGTCGACGGCGTCGTGACCGAGGAGCCCGTCAAAATCGTTGAGCAGTACTAGAAAGGCCGTCCTATGTCAGTTTCTGTCTCCATCCCCACGATCCTGCGCACCCACACCGGTGGCGAGAAACGTGTCACCGCCACCGGCGACACGTTGCAGGCTGTCATCAGTGACCTCGAGTCGAACTACTCCGGCATCTCCTCGCGCCTCGTCGACAACGGCAAGTTGCAGCGCTTCGTCAACATCTACGTCAACGACGAGGACGTGCGGTTCTCCGGCGGGTTGGACACCGAGATCTCCGACGGAGACTCGGTGACGATCCTGCCCGCCGTCGCAGGCGGCTAGCGCCGTGACTCCCAAGCGCTCTCCGGGGCACGTGTCTGAGTGCCCGCCTCACAGCGACAAAGTCGCGATAGCGACAGAGTCGCTCGTAGGCGGGCAGTGGCATAGCTATCCCACCGGGGCCTCGCGGTGACCCGGTACGACTCGCTGCTCCAAGCGCTGGGCAATACTCCGCTGGTCGGCCTGCAGCGGCTGTCGCCACGCTGGGATGACGCTCCGCATGTGCGGCTGTGGGCCAAGCTCGAGGACCGCAATCCCACCGGTTCCATCAAGGACCGGCCCGCGTTGCGGATGATCGAGGACGCCGAACGACGGGGCCTGTTGCAGCCGGGCGCGACGATTCTGGAGCCGACGAGCGGCAACACCGGCATTTCGTTGGCGATGGCGGCGCTGCTCAAGGGCTACAAGATGATCTGCGTGATGCCGGAGAACACCTCGATCGAACGACGTCAACTGCTCGAGCTGTACGGCGCGAAGATCATCTACTCGCCTGCCGAGGGCGGGTCGAACACCGCGGTTGCGCACGCGAAAGAGCTTGCGGCCCAAAACCCTTCGTGGGTGATGCTGTACCAGTACGGCAACGAGGCCAATACCTTGTCGCACTACGAGGGCACCGGTCCCGAGCTGCTGGCCGACCTCCCCGAAATCACCCATTTCGTCGCCGGTTTGGGCACCACCGGCACGCTGATGGGAACCGGGCGGTTTCTGCGCCAGCAGGTGCCCGACGTTGCGATCGTCGCCGCCGAACCCCGTTACGGCGAGGGTGTCTACGCGCTGCGCAACATCGACGAGGGCTTCATTCCCGAGCTGTATGACCCCGACGTGCTGACCACCCGCTTCTCCGTCGGCTCGTACGACGCGGTCAAGCGCACACGTGAACTGGTCCAAGTCGAAGGCATCTTCGCGGGGATCTCGACCGGTGCGGTGCTGCACGCCGCACTCGGCATGGCGGCAAAAGCGGTGAAGGCGGGGGAGCGCGCCGACATCGCGTTCGTCGTCGCCGACGCCGGTTGGAAGTATCTGTCGACCGGTGCGTACGCCGGTAGCCTGGATGATGCCGAAGACGCATTGGAAGGGCAGCTATGGGCTTGACGTCCTCCTTGGGTTGAAGTCCTAGGATTCCAATCCCCATCCCACGCTTTACGCGGCGGGAGTGGAGCCTTGAGGTTCACGGTTCGCAGACCGCCCACCGGCGAGGTCTCCCCGTGCTGACACCGCCCGCCCGGCGGCGATATTGCGTGCAGCGTTGACGTCGGCGTTGCACCGACCAGCAGTGCAGGCTTCGCACTCGAAGACCGCTTGGCTCTTGCGGTTCCCGGGTGCGACGTGCCCGCATGCGGAGCATCGTTGCGACGTGTACCCAGGCGGGATCTGCTCGACCCGGCCGGAAGCCTTGTGCTGCAAGCGCGCGATCAGTTGACCCCAGCCGCTGCGGCTAATTGCGCGGTTGAGCCCACGCTTCTGGGCGACTTGGACGCCTGGGTGTTCGGAGGTGCCGCGCGCGGAGCGGGTCATCGCCCGCACGTCGAGGGCTTCTACCCTGATCACGTCGAACCGGCGCGCCAAATCCGTGGTGGTTTTCTCAACCCAGTCCTTGCGCCGATCCTTGTCGCGGGACTTCAACTTCGCGAGTGCCCGTTTCGTCTTTTCGCGGCGGTTGGAGCCACGCTGGCAGCGCGCGAGCCGCTGCTGCAACACCCTCAATCGCTTCGCCTCGCCCGGGGTCACGGCGGGTACGTGCAGCAGTTCGCCGGTCGACAGCGCGGCCGATACAGCGACACCGCGGTCGACGCCGACCACGCTGCGGTCGCCCGGACCGCAGATCGGGTCCGGGATATGCGCGAAGGCGATATGCCAGCGGCCGGCCCGATCACGGGTAACCCGATAGGACTTCACACGCTCGGGCACCGGCCGCGACAGGCGAAATCGCACCCACCCGACCTTGGGCACCCAGACCCGGCCGCAGTGTCGGTTCAGCCGCTCCACGTGATGCGGTTTCACCGCAACCTGCCGAAACCCTTCATGCACACCGGCTTTACGCCATTTCGGACGGCGGTGCGTGCCGGCGAAGAAGTTCCGCATCGCCTGCGCAAAATCCCGCAATGCCTGCTGCTGCACCGTGTGACTCCCAGCCCGAAGCCACCCGTACTCAGCGCGCGCTTCCGTCAACTGCGCGCACTGCTCCACATAGCCGGGCGCTTTAAGGCCCGGCCGCCAATGCTGCTGCTGCTCGACCGCCAAATTCCACACATACCGCGCATCCCGGCAATGCGCTGACAGTGCCGCCTCCTGGTCAGGAGTAGGGCATAGCCGGAACCGCGACATATCCGCACCCTAACCACCATCACCGACATTCCCTGCTTGGCACGTGCGTGCCTCTGGGATCGGCTCCCTCTCGGATTGAAATACAATCTTCTAAGCCGAAGGAGATTCGATGACCGGACCGTTGGGATATCCCGCCACGCCCGCGCCGGAGCCGAAGAAGCGGCCGGCGTGGATCGTCGGCGGCGTCACGATCGTCAGCTTCGTCGTACTGCTGTGGGTCATCGAGCTGTTCGACTCGCTGTCCAACCACCGCCTCGACGACAACGGCATCCGGCCGCTGGAGTCCGACGGGCTGCTCGGCATCGTCGTCGCGCCGCTGCTGCATTCGAACTGGGATCACCTGATCGCCAACACCGTTCCGGCGCTCATCCTCGGCTTCCTGATGACGCTGGCCGGGATGTCGCGGTTCATCTTCGCCACCGCGATCGTCTGGATCGTTGGTGGGTTCGGGACGTGGCTGATCGGCAACGTCGGCGCGCAGTGCCCCTACGTCGGGGTGCGCTGCGAGACCAACCACATCGGCGCGTCGGGCCTCATCTTCGGCTGGCTGGCGTTCCTGATCGTGTTCGGGTTCTTCACCCGCAAGGTGTGGGAGATCGTCGTCGGCGTTGTCGTGCTGTTCGTCTACGGCAGCGTCCTGCTCGGCGTGCTGCCCGGCACTCCGGGGGTGTCGTGGCAGGGCCACCTGTGCGGGGCCATCGGCGGCGTGCTTGCCGCGTACCTGCTGTCCGGGCCCGAACGTAAAGCGCGTGAGGCACGTAAACGCAAAGCGGCCAACCCATATCTGACTCCGTGAACTCCCCGCCGACGAGCGCTCGCGCGTGGGGGCACCTCCCGCGCGTAGCGCAGGGGGAGAGCAGACAAGCACAGGCGCCCGTCGGCATCTTCGATTCCGGCGTCGGTGGCTTGACCGTTGCGCGGGCAATCATCGATCAACTGCCCGACGAGGACATCATCTACGTCGGCGACACCGCCAACGGTCCATACGGGCCGCTGACCATTCCGGAGATCCGTGCCCACGCGCTCGCGATCGGTGACGATCTGGTCGAGCGGGGCGTGAAGGCTTTGGTGATCGCGTGCAACACGGCATCGTCGGCGTGCCTTCGCGACGCGCGCGAGCGATACGCACCGGTGCCGGTTATCGAAGTGATCCTGCCTGCCGTGCGCCGCGCGGTCGCCGCGACCCGCAACGGGCGCATAGGCGTCATCGGGACCGCCGCGACCATCTCCTCCGGCGCGTATCAGGACGCGTTCGCGGCCGCCCGCGACACCGAGGTGATCGGTGTGGCCTGCCCGCGATTCGTCGACTTCGTCGAGCGTGGCGTCACCAGTGGCCGCCAGGTGCTCGGGCTTGCCGAGGGGTACCTCGAGCCATTGCAGCGAGCCGAAGTCGACACGCTGGTGCTGGGCTGCACCCACTATCCGATGCTGTCCGGACTGATCCAACTGGCAATGGGCGAGCACGTCAGTTTGGTGTCCAGTGCCGAAGAAACCGCAAAGGACTTGCTACGAGTGCTCACCGAGCTCGACGTGCTGCGTCCGCACGACTCTCCGCCCGCCCGCCGGCTGTTCGAGTCGACGGGTGATCCTGAGGCGTTCACCACACTTGCGGCTCGTTTCCTTGGCCCGACACTCGATGGCGTTCGACCTGTTCAACGTCACGTTGGCGCGCGAGGATGATTCGCGTCGCGAATTGCGTCGATGTTTTCGTCACGCGGATAGCGGGCATGGCAAGCTAATGGGCGTGCGAATCACCGTACTGGGGTGCTCCGGCAGTGTTGTCGGGCCTGATTCGCCTGCTTCTGGCTACCTTGTCACCGCCCCGGACACGCCACCGTTGGTGGTCGATTTCGGCGGCGGCGTGCTGGGCGCATTGCAGCGTCACGCCGATCCGAACTCAGTACACGTACTGCTCTCACATCTGCACGCCGACCATTGCCTCGACCTGCCCGGCCTGTTCGTGTGGCGGCGATACCATCCGTCACCGGCCAAGGAGCGCGGCGTGATGTACGGGCCGGCGAACACATGGGCGCGGCTGGGTGCGGCGTCGTCGCCCGAGGGTGGGGAGATCGACGACTTCTCCGACATCTTCGACATCCGGCACTGGGTCGACAACGAGCCCGTGCAAATCGGTTCGCTGTCGGTGTGCCCGCGGCTGGTCTGCCACCCGACTGAGTCCTACGGCATGCGGATCACCGATCCGTCCGGCGCGACGCTGGTCTACAGCGGTGACACCGGATACTGCGACATGCTGATCGACCTCGCCCGTGGCGCCGACGTCTTCCTGTGCGAGGCGTCGTGGACACATTCGGAGTCGCGGCCACCCAACCTGCACCTGTCGGGCACCGAGGCCGGTCGCGCCGCGGCCCAGGCCGGGGTGGGCGAACTGCTGCTGACCCACATTCCGCCGTGGACGGCCCGTGAGGACGTCATCAGTGAGGCGAAGGCCGAGTTCGACGGGCCGGTGCACGCCGTCGTCTGCGGCGAAGCATTTGACGTCACGCGGTCCTGAGCACCGTCGGACCAACCGGATAGTGTTGGCGCGTGTCCAGACGAGAAGACGGCCGGCTCGACGACGAGTTGCGTCCGGTGCGCATCACCCGGGGCTTCACTAACCATCCAGCCGGTTCGGTGCTCGTGGAGTTCGGCCAGACGCGGGTCATGTGCACCGCCAGCGTCACGGAGGGTGTGCCGCGTTGGCGTAAGGGCTCGGGTCAGGGCTGGCTCACGGCCGAGTACGCGATGCTGCCCGCCGCCACCCACGACCGGTCCGACCGTGAGTCGGTCAAGGGCCGCGTCGGCGGCCGCACCCAAGAGATCAGTCGGCTGGTCGGGCGGTCACTGCGGGCGTGCATCGACCTGGCGGCGCTGGGGGAGAACACCATTGCGATTGACTGCGACGTGCTGCAGGCCGACGGTGGCACCCGCACCGCGGCCATCACGGGTGCGTATGTGGCGCTGGCCGACGCGGTGACGTACCTGGCAGCGGCGGGTCGGCTGAGCGATCCACGGCCGCTGTCGTGTGCGATCGCGGCGGTCAGTGTCGGCGTGGTCGACGGTCGCATCCGCGTCGACCTGCCGTACACGGAGGACGCTCGCGCCGAGGTGGACATGAACGTCGTCGCAACCGATACCGGGACGTTGGTCGAGATCCAGGGAACTGGGGAAGGCGCGACGTTCCCGCGCTCGACATTGGACAAGATGCTCGACGCCGCGATGGCGGCGTGTGAGCAGATTTTCGTGATTCAGCGCGAGGCGTTGGAGTTGCCGTATCCGGGTGTACTGCCGGAATCGGCGGAGCCGGCGAAGAAGGCGTTCGGAAGCTGACCGAGCTGCTTGTCGCCAGCCGCAACCGCAAGAAGCTGGCCGAACTTCGAAGAGTGCTCGACGCGGCAGGGGTGTCGGGCTTGACGCTGCTGTCGCTGGATGACGTCCCCGCGTTCGACGAGGCGCCCGAGACCGGCGCGACGTTCGAGGAGAACGCGCTGGCGAAGGCGCGCGACGCTTATGCCGCAACGGGATTGGCGTCGGTGGCCGACGACTCCGGGCTGGAAGTGGATGCCCTCAACGGCATGCCGGGAGTGTTGTCGGCGCGCTGGTCGGGTCGGCATGGTGACGACTCTGGCAATACCTCGCTGCTGTTGGCTCAGATGGGCGACGTCCCGGATGAGCGGCGCGGTGCGGCGTTCGTATCGGCGGTTGCGTTGGTGTACGGGGCGGGCGACGCGCACGGAGAAACCGTGGTCCGCGGGGAGTGGCCCGGCAGCATCGTGCGAGAGCCGCGCGGCGACGGCGGGTTCGGCTACGACCCCGTCTTCCTGCCTTCGGGCTCTACGCGGACCGCCGCGGAGTTGAGCCCTTCCGAGAAGGACGCCGTTTCACATCGCGGCCGCGCATTGGCGGCGCTGCTGCCGGCGCTGCGGGAGCTGGCGGCTCGAATCTGAAGATATGCGCGGGGTTTCGCGAAACTCTCGCGCACACGCTCAGTTTGGGCCGAGCTTTTCTGCAACACCGTGATTGTCGCTGCGAGGTTGGCACTTTGCATAGTGGTCCGCGCTGACCAACTCACGACACTAGAGATTGAACCGCTGCTTGATGTCGCTGGTTTGGACCTGTTCGACGATGATGCCCACGAGCGGGATCGTGCCGGCCAGCAGCACGCCGATGGTCTTGCCGATGGGCCAGCGCACCTTGACCGCGAGGTTTGCGGTGAACAGCAGGTAGACGAAGTACACCCAGCCGTGGACGACCGCGATCCAGCCCAGTGAGTCATCGTGGAAGGCGTACTTCATGACCATCTCGTAGCAGAGGGCGATGAGCCAGATGCCGGTGGTCCACGCCAGCACGCGATAGCCCAGCAGCGCCTTACGGATGGTCTCAATGGGGGTAGTCGGCGCTTCGGTCATGGCGTCGGTTGTTCCTTGTCTTTCTTGGCCAGGTCGGCGAGGTAGGCGTTGTACTCCCGCAAGGTGGGATCATCGTCGGATTGCGTTGAGGCCGTTGGTCGTTCAGGCAGGAGGTCTTGCGGAATCTCGGTGACGGCGTCACGCTTCGGCTCTGGCGGGGCCTCTTCGTAGCGGACGAACTTGTAGTAGGCGTACACGCAGAAGCCCGCGAACAGCGGCCATTGCAGGGCATAGCCGAGGTTCTGGAAGTCGCCCGATGCTGATTCGAAGCGGGTCCACTGCCACCAGGCCAGGGCCAGGCAGCCAGCGGCGCCGACGGTCACCAGAGCGATGAGCGCCGGTCTCCTACGCCGCGTAGTGGACACCATTTAACGGTACCGCGCGATCCTTGGGTCCGATGAACGTGTCGAGGCGAGCGGTCGCGGCCTTGCGGTAGATGGAGACGATGTACTTGGTCGACCGTGTCCAGGGGATTTCGAGGGCGTCGAGTGCGGCGGTGAACAGGCCGATGATGTCTTCGGATCGGTTGGAGAAGTGATAGCGGATGCTCATGACTCCGCGATCATTCGCGACGACGCGACAACCGTCGCTGTGGATCAAACCAAGAATGAACTCCTCGGTGGCCTGGTCGACGAGCGCTTGCTGCCACGGCTCGAGTGCGATTCGTCTCGTGTGCTTCATACCGGGGCCATGCTGGGGAAGCACGCATGGCCAGTGCTTCGAAAATAGCGAGACGTCGACGCAGCCGACTCGCTGCACTATCCCCGTGCGCTGGCCAGGCATCAAGACCTCGATCGCCTGACGACACCGGTCGATGATCGCCGGGTATTTCTTATCGAGCGTGATCCGTAGCCGCCAGACTCGGCGACTCTTTGACACGGAACCATCTCCGAGATACATACCGAGCACGTAGCAGTACGCCTCTGCGGGCAGCTGCGAGAAGTCATGTAATACACCGCAGGGCGCACCCAGGTCTCGCGATCTGATCGGCGGTCGCCGGCGCCAGTCGCGCACGGTCGTTCGTGGCACACCGATTTGCGTGCAATCTCACAATCGTTCAGCCCCGCCGCCATCAGGCGCTTGGCGGCGTCGAACTGCTCCGCAGACCGCATGGCCTCACGCTATGCGGCGCCGCCGACAGATTCGTAGCCGAGCGAAGCGGTAGGATCGGCACGCCGCGGGCGTGATGTAACTGGCAGGCATGCGGGCTTTAGGTGCCCGTGCTCGAGAGAGCGTGTGGGTTCGAGTCCCACCGCCCGCACTATGTCGTGCCAGGTCACGGGTTTAGTGCGTCCGTGATCGCGGCAATCAAGCGAGCCGGGTCGCGCATCGATACGACGGTTGTCAGCGGCGAGTCAGCGATCGCCTGCGCGGATTCTCGCGCGCTCTGTCCTGTCTGCGCGCCGGCGATCTCGTCAGCCGCACGGCCGGAGTCCGCCAATACAATCACGGGCCGTTGTGCGAGCACGCTCGCAAGTGCATCGTCGAGGGTTATCGCGCCACCGTTGATCACCAGCGTGGCCGACGGCATATCGCTCGCGATGTTGTCCGCAACGGCGGAGAGCCAGGGCGTCTCGTCGCCCCATGAGTCACCAGGCACCACGACGATGTGTGTGTGATTCGGCTCGATATCTGCTGCGTCGTCGATGTGCGGTTCGGCTGAGTCCGGCACGCGCACGGTGCCCGCGGCGACTACCCCGATCAACTGGAACGACCTATCTGTCGCCGATCGTGCTTGGCCGATCAAGCGCATGATGCCGGAGTCGGTCCCGCCGTCGACAATCGTGGCCGAACATTTGTCCACCATGGGGATGACGTGAGTCGTCAGCAATTCAGCGAGCGCGGCGAGGTCACCATCATCGATTCCCGACGCCCCGCCCACGCATGCCAGCACGGCGCGTCCGGTTTGAACAGCGTTGTCGCGTAATGCTCTGTCGAGATCTCCAGCGTTGGTTACCCGGATGATCGCTGGGCCGTCCGCAGTCGACATCAGGGCGTCGGATCTTCCATGTCCACACCTTAAGAGGGCCGACCGATCACCGCGCGCATGGCGACCCGCGATCGGCATTTGCGGTGTCTTTACAGAAGCAACGTGATGGGCCAGCGCTTTCTGATACACCAGGATCGGTCGATTGCAACGGGCTGCCGAGGGGATGCGGTGCTTGAGGCCCGGTCGAGACGAAGTGGGGGAGCCATGCCGCACGTGACATTCATCCATGGGATCGGCAACAAGCCTGCGCCGGAGGACCTCCTCAACGACTGGCGGGTGGCGTTGTTCGACGACGACGGCCTCGACCTCGACGCGATGGGTGTGACGTCGTCGATGGTGTATTGGGCCGACCTGCTCTATCCGAGTCCAATTCCTGCCGGGACGGGACAGGAGTCATCGGAGCTCGAAGTGCAGAGAACCGTTGATCCAGAGGACGCGGACATGACGTGGCTCGACGACGTTCCGGAGGATCAGCGTCTGTTTGTCGAAGGGCTCGGCCAGAAACTCGGGCTTGCTGAGGTGACCGCCACGCCCGACGAGGTGGCACCCGACCCCATCGTGCCGGGCTCCAAACTCGAGGCCATTCCGCTACCGCCGGCTCTCAAGCGTCGGCTGATGCGAGCACTCCTGCGGGACGTGCACCACTTCCTTTTCAACGCCGAATTCAGTCCCAGGCCGGGCGAGACGTACAAGATCCGGACTGACGTCCGGGCTCGAGTGCTGGAGAAGCTGCAGGACGCCGCTGATCGACGACCGCATCTTGTAGTTGGGCATAGCCTCGGCAGCGTCATCGCCTACGACGCTCTCGCAGCTGTCGACGGGGTTCCCGAGGTGGATGCGCTCCTGACAGTTGGTAGCCCGCTTGGTATTTCGGAGGTACGCGATGGCCTCACCCCGCCGTGGACATCTCACGATGGCTGGCCCTCCCAGCGCCTCGTCGGGGGCAGGTGGACCAACGTATCCGACGGTCTCGACCCCGTGTGTGGGTTCCTCGATCGCGTGATCGGCGAGCACTATCGACACAGCGGCGTCGTCCGCGTCGAAGACGTTGGCGTTTCGAACTCCGGCACCTGGCGGCACAGTATTGGCAAGTACCTCGGGCAGGCTCCGTTGCGTGTGTTCATGCGGGAGGTTCTCTCGTGACGGACAGGGGGAAGGGTCGATCGACGGAGGACGGCATCGTCGATCGAATGACAACTGCGGCCCAACGTTTCGACTGGAATTCGCTGTCACAACTTGCTGGCGAGTACGCCCGTCAACTGCATGCCGCGACGGCCGTGTCGCAGGACGACGTCATCGAGGTGCTTGATCTGCTTCGGGCGAGTCGACAGTACGCCTCACTGATGTTGGTCGCGGACGCGGCACTCGCGAATAAGCCAGCCACGCCTGCGATTTGGCGACGATACGCGCAGGCCTTGATAGACCGGGACAGGACGGCCGTCGCACTGCGCATCTACACCGACGTGGTCGCGGACCGAAGCACGTCCGAGCGTGAACGCGACGAAGCCCGCGGCGGCGTCGGCCGATGCTACAAAGAGCTCTTCCTGACGACCACGGCGCCCAAGCGGCGTGCCGAGTATCTGCGTAGGTCAGTCGATGCATATCTCGGGTTGTACGGCAACGACCCCCAAAAGGGTTGGCCCGGCATCAATGCGGTCGCACTCCTAGCGCGCGCCGACCGCGAGAAGATAACGGTGCCAGGCACTTCCGACGCTGGGAAGCGAGCATGCGAGATCGCCAGAGAGGTGCTCGACGCTCTGCCGGCAGAAAATGACGCCGACCCCTGGGCGCATGCAACAGCGTGCGAGGCCCATGTGGCCCTCGGTGAAGTCGAGAAGGCCGTGAGCCGAGGCGCGGGCTTCGTCAAAGATCCCGTCACCGACGCGTTCTCCATAGCGTCGTTTCTGCGCCAGTTGCTCAAGGTGTGGGAATTGGACACGACCCAGATGCTTGGGAACGCGCTGCTGCCGGTGCTGCGCTCGGCGCTTCTCGAAAGAGAGGGCGGCCGCGTCGACGTCGAGATCCAGGACGTCGCAAGCCGCCGGATCAAGAGCCTCGAAAGCCAACAGCTGGAAAAGGTTTTGGGATTCGATCGCTATCAGTCCCTGACCTGGTACCGCAAGGGATTGCTGCGATGCAGGGCAGTCGCCAGGATAGAAAACCGCAACGAGGACGGAATCGGCACCGGATTCCTGGTCGCGGGCAGTGCGCTTCACCCGTCGCTGCCTTCAACGGTCTTGGTGACCAATGGTCATGTCATCCCAGAGGGACTCAAACCATACGACGCCGTAGTGGTCTTCCATGGCCTTGAATCGGATGCTCAGGGCCCCAAGCAGTTCAAAGTCGTGCGGCAGTGGTGGCATGAGCCATCCAATCGGCCACACCTCGATACGACAGTGTTGGAACTCGACGGATGTCCGCACGACGTCGAAACCATCCCGGTGGCCGGCAGGTTTCCGGTGGACATCACGAATGCTCGCGCATATGTGATTGGTCATCCAAGGGGTCTAGAACAGCCGCAATTCTCACTCCAGGACAACTTGATGCTTGCCAAGAACGACACGCGCCTTCACTACCGGTCGCCAACCGAACCCGGCAGCTCCGGCAGTCCCGTTTTCGATAGCCAGTGGGAACTGATCGGATTGCATCACGCGGGTGCCACAGAAATGCAATCCCTCACCGGCGAGGGCACGTATCCGGCGAACGAGGCGCTGCGGATAGACGCGATTCGCAAGGCGATGGCGACAGTTCCGCCCGAAGGTCAAGACATCAGTTAGGCCTCGTTGGGCATATTCGTCCAGCCCTTGCCGTCGGCGCGGGCATACCAACCGGAAGCCGCCAGCGTGCCGCCATCGACGGGAATCGTCTGGCCGGTCACGAACCGCGCGTCATCGGAGGCCAGGAACTCCACGACGGCCGCGTAATCGTCGGGCTGCCCGAACCGGCCGGCCGGTATCCACGTCCTGATCAGGCGGGGATCACGGCCCCGCAGCATCAGTTCCGCCGGCGTCTGTGGCGTGTCGGCGAGATCGGGCGCGATCGCGTTGACCCGGATGCCGTGCTGCGCGACGTCGACAGCCAGGCTGCGGGTGAACGCGACGACACCTGCATTGAATGCCGCGTACGCGGCGGCATACGGAATGCCGCGGAACGCCTCGACCGTCGCGTTGTTCACGATCGCGCCACTGCCACGACGCACCATCGCGGGCAACAGCGCATGACACATGCGCAGGACGTGCAAGAGGTTGAGCTCGTAGAGCGTCTGCCAATGCTCCTCGGTGCTGTGCAGAAATGTCTTGGCGGCCGGCCGGAAATCGCCGACGTTGTTGACTAGAATGTCTACTCGCGAATCATCAACGGCCAGAGCTGTTTCCGTCACATCCGCCACCACATTGCGGTCGCGGATATCGCCGACGACAACCGTGCAGGCTCCGCCGGCCCCAACAATCGAACCGCGCGTTAGGGCGGCCGCTCTCTCGTCGATGTCAGCCAGCACCACATGCGCGCCGGACGCAGCCAGGCGCCGGCTGATACCGCCGCCGATGCCCAACGCGCCGCCCGTCACCACGGCGACATGGCCCGCCAAACGCGCAGTCACCGCCACAGAGTATTTGGCCGCGCCTGCGATCAGCTAGCGATCGAACCGCCGGCAGGCGATTGCGCGACAACTCGCTGTGGGTGTCGAACCGGAAAGCCATTGCGCTCAGCGAGCGACCGCAATTGCCTGAGTGCGAATTGGCGGCCGCGACCGGCCTCGGGTATCAGAATGCCGGCCCAGATGCCCTCAGCGGCCGGCGTTTCACAGGCTTCTTGAGCGCACCGCCAGCGTCGCGGGCAGGCACGGCATATTGCCTTGGCGCCCTCATCGGCGGTCTGAGTCCACCGATCGGGGTCGCGCGTGCACGCGCCAAGCGGCGCTTCATCGGGCGCCATGGCGCCATTGCCAGGGCATAGAGCAATCACGTCGCTACGTGGTGTCTGTGCAGCTGGTCGTGCGTCGTTGTGCAACGGCGTTGGCCTCCCCGAAATCGCTGTCGACACCAGACGGCGGGCTGTCCGACAATACGTCTGTATGGTCACACGATACAGATGTATTGTCTACGTGTCGGGTGTGACTTCTCCTCCCCGGGGCGTTTGAATGACAGCCGTGCAGCCGCTCGCAGATGGCATTGGCGCGATCGCGCTATCGAGTACCGAGCGGATCCGGGACGCGGCGCTGAAGTGCTTCGCCACGTACGGGGCGTCGGCGACATCGCTACGCACGGTCGCCGCTGCCGCCGGAGTGTCCGTGGGGTTGGTGCAACACCATTTCGCGACTAAGGCCGGCCTTGTCAAAGCCGTCGATGACCATGCCATGGCTGTGGTGATCGCGGCGGTAGCGGGGCCAATACCCGAGCCGCCGGCAGACTCGCTCGACGAAATGGGTAACCGGGTGACCCGGATGGTCTCCGAGCACCCCGACGTCGTGGACTATGTCGGGCGCGCGCTCCTCGACGGCAGCCCGCTGGGGATGACGATCTTCGACACCCTGATGGACCTTGGGATCGCTCGGTGGAAGCAACGGGATGAACGCGGCGAGACGCGCCCCGACGTCGATCTGACGTGGGCAGCCATCAACTCGCTCATCCTGGCTCTGGGCACGATGATTTTGCGCACACATATCGAGCGGCATCTCCCAGGGCGCCTCACGGCGCCGGAACACCTTGAACGGTGGCAAGACTCCGTCAATACAACGTTGCGCGAGGGGCTGTTTCGACAAACCGGCAATGACGGAGCGGTTAGCTCATGACCGCCGTTTGCGATAAGTCGACGGTGTCTCTTCGCAGAACTGCGTGAAGGCACGGGTGAACGCACTCAGGCTGTCGAAACCGACCGCCGTCGCGGTCTCCTGCACCGACTGACCCGGCGCCGCCAGCAGTGCCATCGCCCGCAGCATTCGCGCATGCAATAGGTATGTCCGCCAAGACAATCCGAGCGTGTCCTGAAACAGCCGTCGCAACGTGCGCTCCGACACCGAGACCGCGCGGCTGACCTCGGCGGCCGTCACCGAATCCAAGTGCTCCTTCGTGTACGCCATCGCCGCCGCCACGATCGGGTTCTCGGATGTCGGAAGGCTCAGTGGCGCTTCGTGATCCAGCGCCTCGGACACCAGATTGGCCAACGTGCGGAAGAATGCGTCGGAAACCTCGTCGCCGTCGGGCCGGTCGATCGGCCATCGCAGCGCGTAGATCATCATCTCCCGGATCAACGGCGACACCGCGAGGATGCGGGCCCGGTCACCACCGTCGGGCACCAACTCGCGGTCGAACATCACGGCCACCGTCCGGACGTCGGGGTTCATCGTCGCCTGGTGCTCGAGCCCGGCCGGGATCCACGCCGCCTGCTGCGGTGGCAACAGGTAGTGTGCCGAAGCCGTCTCGACCTCGACCACGCCGCCGATCGCGTACTCGATCTGGTGCACTTCGTGCGAGTGCCAGCCGGTGATCAGCCCGTCGCCCTCGTACAGGTAGCTGCCGCCGAGGGCCCGCCCGCCGCGGCGCAGCTCGATTACGGTCCGGTCCAGGTTGGCCGATTGGGCTAAAACTCTGTCCGAAAGCGCAGAGACGGTCACACCGCTAGACGGTACTACTTGGTTATGAGCAAGGGTATGACCCCAGACGACCTGATCCTGGTGAGCATCGACGACCACGTTGTGGAGCCGCCAGACATGTTCCTCAACCACGTGCCGGCCAAGTACAAGGCCGAGGCGCCGATCGTGGTCACCGACGACAAGGGCGTCGACCAGTGGATGTACCAGGGTCGGCCGCAGGGCGTCAGCGGGCTCAACGCGGTGGTGTCCTGGCCTGCCGAAGAGTGGGGCCGCGACCCCGCCGGATTCGCCGAGATGCGGCCAGGGGTCTACGACGTCCACGAACGCGTCCGCGATATGAACCGCAACGGGATCCTGGCGTCGATGTGCTTCCCGACCTTTACCGGTTTCTCGGCGCGCCACCTCAACATGCACCGCGAGGAGGTCACGCTGGTCATGGTGTCGGCCTACAACGACTGGCATATCGACGAATGGGCGGGCAGCTACCCGGATAGGTTCATCCCCATCGCCGTGCTGCCGACGTGGAATCCCGAAGCCATGTGCGCGGAGATCCGCCGGGTGGCCGCGAAGGGGTGCCGCGCGGTGACCATGCCGGAATTGCCTCACCTGGAAGGCCTTCCGAGTTACCACGACGACGAGTACTGGGGTCCGGTATTCCGGACGCTGTCCGAGGAGAACGTGGTGATGTGCCTGCACATCGGCACGGGCTTCGGCGCGATCTCGATGGCCAAGGATGCGCCCATCGACAACCTGATCATCCTGGCCACCCAGGTATCGGCGATGTGTGCACAGGACCTGTTGTGGGGACCGGCGATGCGCAACTACCCCGACCTCAAGTTCGCCTTCTCCGAGGGCGGAATCGGTTGGATTCCTTTCTATCTGGACCGCAGCGACCGCCACTACACCAACCAGAAATGGCTGCGCCGCGACTTCGGCGACAAGCTACCGTCGGACGTGTTCCGCGAGCACTCGCTGGCCTGCTATGTCACCGACAAGACCTCGCTGAAGCTGCGCCACGAGATCGGGATCGACATCATCGCCTGGGAGTGCGACTACCCGCACTCCGACTCGATCTGGCCCGACGCTCCCGAGATGCTGAAGAAGGAGCTCGACGCCGCCGGGGCCTCC
>NZ_DASSCY010000210.1:0-31082 GCF_035697385.1 Mycobacterium sp.
ATACCCTCAGCATTGCCGACCTGATGCGGATAGGCCTGAATCAACGCCTGCTGCTGAGCCTCAGACAACCCCTTCCACCACTGACCATTGGCCTCCGCGCGCGCCACAGCCTGATAAGCCGGCACCCGATGATCGGCCGGACTCATCAAGTCGTCAGCCTGAATCCCCCTCTCCGCCAACGCCTGATTGGCCATCTCCCGGGCGACATCGGGATCGAGGTGAGCCGGTGTAGCGACCTCGTCCGGTGTGGGTGGGGGCGACTCATCTGGTGAAAGTGGACCGTCATCGATGTGGCTGGGCTCGACCGCTGTGGGCTGAGCGCGCCATCGCGGATTCCAGAGCCGTCGCGTCTGGCGGTCCCCCGATTGTGCAGTGTCGCCTTCGAGGCGCAGGGTTCGCCCTGCTGCGGGTTCGACGGTACGCACCTGCGGTCTAGGCAGACGTACGTGGCGGTCCTCGATGGTGCGGCGCGGCTCGAGGTCAAGCCGGTCTGGGTGCCCGGCGGCGATTCTGCCGAAATTGGCCAGCGACTCGGTACGCACCGGCGGGTCGGCCGTCCTGTCCACGAACTTGTAGTACGCCAGGTGCGTGCCCCAGTTTCGTCGGCGGTCCATATCAGCGGAGAACTCCGCAGTGACACGTTGGGCGCCAAAGGAATCCATCGCGGGATCTATGCCCAGGTTGATCCCGAGGATCCTGCCGGCCGAGCCGAATATACGGGTCCCCAACCCGGCGACCGGATCCCGCGACGACGATGCGACATAAACGTCGACGTTGGAACCGAATTCGCTGGCGCGCTGCACCGGCCCGGCGCCGGGCGAGCCGATCAGAGTGACAGTGCGGATGTCGTTGGCCAGTCGCCCGTCGCGTCCGGCGTAGCCGGCGGTCGTCGACCCATACGAATGCGCGAAGATGTGGTTGCCGGTGAAGTGGCTGCCATCACCGGCCCACGTATCGCGGGCGGCGTTGAACGCTCTGATGTCGCTGTAGAGGATCGCAGCGCCCTCGCGCGCCATCGTGTGACCGGCTGCGCGCACCAAGCCACTGGGGGTGTCGTAGCCGATCCAGGCGATCGACGTCGCCTGCAGACCTGGGTTCTCCTGAAGGGTGGACTGCAAGTGGTTGAGCGCATCGCCCATGCAGGGACCAAGCTGGTCGATGTTCATCTTCAGTCCGGGCACGTGCCAGGACACCGACTCCGCCTTGTACGGGTCTGCACCGAAGCTGACCACCGCGCGTCCGTCACCGCCAAATGACAAAGGATCAAATGCCAGCAGCAGCGGACCGCCCACGTTGGCCTCACTCGCCTTATCTCTTGCCGTGGCGAGCTGCTCGTGGATCCGGTCGAGGCGAGCCAGCTGTTTGCGTTGGAGCCGAGTGAGCCGTTCGCCGCGCTCACGCCGAGCCTGTAGCTCTCTGCGGTCCTGATCCAGTGCGCGGGTATTGGCTTCGTGGCGGGCCGTGGCCGGGATGCCCTCGGCATTGCCGATGTGATGCGGATAGGTATCGATCAGCGCGCGCTGCTCGGCACCGGTCAACCCGGCCCACCAATTGGCGTTGTCCCGCGCCCGCGCGCTGGCGGCCTCCATCAATCCCAGCGGGTTGCGCAACTGTTCGGCAGACTGCACCGGCGGCACCCGCTGCGCCAGCGCTGAATCCGCCACCAGGTTCTGCGGAACCACGTCACGCCAACGCTCTCCCGGAGCGTGGTTGCCGCCTGTAGACCCATCGTCCTGGGTCGGGTGGCCCTGGACTTCACCGATCGCGGCGGCCGCGACCAGTTGGCGGGTCTGCGCCAGCGGCTGCACGGCGTCGCCGCTGGCATCGAGATACCCTACGGCCGAACGCAATACCGCGTCTTGGCCCCACCCGGGGGGCCATGGCGTCCGCTCGCCGGTGTAAGGGTCTTCGAGGTAGAGTCGGCCGTCCTCGTTGACCGCGAGGTAGGCATGCCCGCCTTGGTTTGGACCGCCCGTCCACGCCGATGTGACTATCGCCGACGAACCGGACTCCATTTGGCCCAGCACGTCGGCAACCTGAGAATACGTTCCAAATTCGGCACCAGACCCGACGGCTTGGAACAGCGCACTCGCGGGCGTCCCTTGCGGCGACGGTAGTTCCGCGAGTCGAATCGGCCTGCCGTACCTCGCGGACAACGCCTCCGCGACCCGGTCGACGCAGTCATTGCGCGACCGCGCGGGCCGGCCGGCGGCCGGTGCTGGGGCGCCGTTGCTCGCTTGGTTTGATCCGTCATCGTCGGTGCCAGCACGATCGGCGTCATCTTGGTCCGTGCCGGTCTGCTCCGTGCTGGAGTCGGCGGGCGCGGCGGTGTTCGACACTCCGGCGGCCGGAGTTACCGCCGGCTGGGCGACGGACGCAGAGGCGGTCGGGGACGGTGTGACGGCCTCGTCGGGCACGGGCTGATCGGCTTGGCGCGCAGGCTGATCCACCGCCTTCGCGGGCTGATCGCCGTCCCGCGAAGGTGACTGTCGGGGCGGCGCCGCGTGGGACGATGGTCGTGCAGCGGACGTCGATGCTTCGGGCGGCGCGGACGCTGTAGTCGGCGGAGAGGCCTGCGCATACATCGCGGGCGTACCCACGTTGTCGGCGGCCTCGCTGGAATCTATTGGAGGGGCGTTGTCCAAATCAGTGACCGGCGCGGGGCCCGCGATCGTCGACATCGTGGAGTCGGGGTCGGGATGCGTGACGGACAGCGGGTCGGCATCGGGACGTCCGTCGGTAGCGATGTCACCGTTCTGGGATAAGGGGGGCGTGTCGTCCGTAACGGGACTGCCTGGAGTCGGGTCCGGGTCCGGCACGTCGCTGTCACTGTGGGCGCCGTCAAGGGTCGCACCATCCGGCGATTGTGTGGCCAGTTCGCCCTCGTCGGCAGCGTGCGTTGACGGTGGTTCCGCGGGATTGGCGCCGTCGGTTTCTGGCTCATGGTTCGTGGTTGGGTCCGCCGTATCCACCGACGGATCACCTTGTGCTGCATCATCTTTCACGGTTTGCGCGGTGTCCGGTGCGGACTGGGCGGCGGGTGAATCAGCCACAGGGTCCGCATCGCTGACATTCGCCGCCTGGCCGTTGTTATCCGCTTGGCCGTTGTTATCCGCTTGGCCGCTAGCGTCCGCCTGACGGTTAGTGTCGGCCTGGCCGTTGTCATTGCTGTCGGTGACGGACGAAGTGTCACGGTCGGCCTCTGCCGTTCCGGAATCGTCGTCCCGGGGCCCGGCCGGCGGCAGATCCCCGTCCGGTGGCGATCCCGTGTCGGGCGGTTGTGTGCCGGGCGGCTCGCCGTTGGATGTGTTGCCTCCGCGCGCGGGCGCCACACCAGCCCCGCCCAGACCGCCGACACTGCTTGTGGTCGAGCTGACCATGATCATGAACGGATCGAACTCGCCGCCGACGGACGCGGTCCCGGCGATATTTCCCATGACGCCGGCGGTGAAGAACGTCGTCGCCCCCTTGACCGCTGCCCCTCCTCGGCTCGCCGCGGGACCTAAGAAATTCGCAGTCGGGACTGCACTTACTCCCCCGGCACCACCACCGACCGTAGAAGCGATCCCGTTCAGAAGTAACCGCTCGCCGTTGACGTTATAGCGGTCACCTTGGATGCCGTAGACGATCCCCTCTTGAGTTCCCGCGATGGCCAGCTCTTGGCCGGCCTCTTGGAAACCTTCGTAGAGCAACCGTTTCACTGTCGTCCTGGCCAGCATGTCGCGCACCTTGGCGGCCAAGCGCCCGAGCAGCATTGAGATCAAATGGCGGATCGAGGTGGCGGTCGCCCATTCGATGGCCGGGATCGCCGCAGTCGATGCGCCCCATGTCGGGCCGGCCATGGCCAAGGCGTAGGTGATCTCGGCCGCCGCGAGGGCCAGGCCGACCAGGATCGACAACTTGGAGTACTCGATCTCGCTGCCGGTGTAGCCGGACGATTCGCCAAGCGCTCTGATGCCGTCGGAAAGCTTGTCCACCGCATAGTCGCCGCCGAACAACATAGCGAACTGCTCGTTGGCGGCCTGAGCGGTCTCGCCCATCAACACCGAGAGTGTTTCTCTGCGAACGCTATTCAGTTCCGGTATCAGGTCGTCGAGTTCCTCGGCCGCCGCCTGCAAATACTCCTGGATGCGAACCATGCCGGTTTCGCTGCCCTGCGGCCACTTTCCTCCAGCCAGGTAGGACACCCACTGGAGCGACGGAGGAATCTCTATGTCCATAGCGGAATCCGTGTGGCGAGTAGCCACACGGCGGGTGCGGAACTAGGCCTGGTCCTGTTGCTCGAACGAGTCCGCCGCCGTCTTCAGGCCGTCCGCGTAGTAGTCCAGGAGGCCGGTCTTGGCTTCGACCGAGCCGTCGACCCAGCCCTGTTGAGCCAGGTATCCGGAGTCACCGTTGGCGAACTGGTCGCCGATCTGGTCATCGCCCCAGGCCGCGCCCTCGCCGCTGAGGTTCGCCCGCAGAGACGACAGCACAGCCTTCATCCTGGTGCTGACGTCGTTGAGGTGCTGGGAGGTCGAACGCAGTTCGGGTGGCGTCACTCCAAGCGGTTCGGACATCGGTTCATCTCCTCACGGTGGGGAATGCGGATTCGTCCGTGCCATCGTTGTCGTCGGGATCCGCGCTCGGTGCGGCCACGACGAGAGATTCGAGTGCAGGTGGCACCAGATCCCGCAGATCGGGTGCACCGTCGACGATCTCGGAAAACGCGGGAAGCGCCTGGCGACGCTCGGTGATCGAAGCCATCATCTCGGCCACCCGCGTGGCGGCCGTTCGAACAGCCGTCTGCGCCGCCTCAGTGATGTGGTCGGAGAGTTCCTCGAATTCGAATTCGTCGAGGTAGGCCTCGTCGATGACGGTCTTGATCACATGCCCGTGAGCATTGACGGTCACCTCGACCAAGCCGTCGGCCGTCGCGGCACTCGCCGTGAGCTCCGCTTGTCTCCTCTGCACCGCCGCGATGTCGGCCATCTGTTCCTGAACTAGGGCCAACACCTCGGTCATTTGATGACGCAGCGCTTCGTTGCTCAAACCACCTCACTCACAACAGCCGCGTCAGGCGGCGACGGTTTTTGTCGTTGCGACGCAACCAGATTCGAAGTACCCGGATCAGCCAGCAGACTCCCTGCCCTAGCGGCCGATATCTGCAGGATCACCGGCTCAGCGATCGACTTCGCTTCCACAGTCAACGCCACCGCCTAGGCTCCGAGAGGGGCACAGCTGATTTCTTGCACGTCCAACTGCCTAACCTTCGCACGGGTTCTTGCCGCAGGTCAACGTAAATTCACTTGACGTTCAGTCCGTTGATTTTATTGGGCCACAAGCATTTCGAGTGAACACCGCACACTCGATGGCTACCAGTGCCGCGGTGATGTTTGCCTGCAAACGCATCGGCAATCTTATTGACGTCAACGCCAGCGAACCGTCGCGTCCCTTACTGCCGGTGGCGCCCCCCGCGCAACCGGGGGAATTTCTCCGCCACCGCACCTGCCACTTCCACGTAGGCCTGGAACGTCTCCGGTTTCAGCAAACCGAAGTCGATGTCTGCACCTTCGGCGAGATGCGGGTCGAACGGGATCAAATGAACAGAGCGGCAACGCGCCTCGAAATGTTCATAGACCTTGTCCAGCTTCAGCGCCGCCGATCCCGGGCGCGACGCGCTGAGCACGACGTGTGCCTCGCGCACCAGCGCGGAATGGCCGTGCTGCATCAACCAGTCCAATGTCGCCGACGCACTACGGGCGGCATCGATCGCAGGCGAACTGACCAGGACGATCGTGTGCGCCAGGTCAAGGACGCCGGCCATCGCGGAATGCATGATGCCCGTGCCGCAGTCGGTCAGGATGATGTTGTAGTAGTGCCGCAGAATGTCGACGGTGCGCCTGTAGTCCCCCTCGCCGAAGACCTCCGACACCGCAGGTTCCTGCTCGCTGGCCAACACCTCCAGACGGCTGCTCGCCATTCGCGTGTGGCTGCGCACGTCGGCGTACCGCTTGATGTTGGGGTCCGACAGCAGGTCACGCACGGTTGACGGGGTCGACACGTCGCGGACTCGCTCGGCGAGCGTGCCACGGTCGGGGTTGGCGTCCACGGCGATGACGCGGTCATTGCGCATGATCGCCAGCGCCGATCCGAGCCCCAGCGTGGTGGTGGTCTTCCCGACGCCGCCCTTAATCGACAGCACGGCGATGCGGAAGTCGCCGACAATAGGCTGGCGGATCCGGGCGAGCAGGTCCTCCTTCTCGCGTTCCTTGCGGGATTCACCGGGGTTGATGCGTCCGCCGCTGGCGCGATGCACGGTGCGGCGCCATCCCGACTGCGGTGCGGTGCGGGTGCGGTGGACGATCTCGGCGTCGTCGAGTGAAGGCGGCACGCGAAAACCTTGCGGCGGGGGCAGGTTCGGGGGCGCCTGCGCGCTGTGCTCCTGCCCCGGCGGCGGCATCCAGCCGGGTGGCGGCATCATCCAGCCCGGCGGTGGCGGCGGGACCCAGCCGGGCGGGGGCGGCATCCACCCGGGCGGAGGTGGCGGCGGTGGAGGTGGCCCCTGCTGCCAATCGACATCGGGTGCTCCCGGTTCCACCGGTTCACGTTCGTCGGCGCGCGGTCGGAGGTCCTGATCGGGCGGATCCGCGCGGGGCGTGGGGGGCGGAGAATCGTCGGGGCCAATTCCTGGGTCGTCCCCTCGCAAGCGGTCGGCCCATCGCTCCTGCCCTCCGGCCTCGAACCGCTCAGCGAACTCTCTCGACCCGATCGCGCTGTGCAGTTGCCACGGCGGCGGAGACAGGCGACGTGATCGCTTGGCCGGTTCCCCGGCCTCATTGCCCGGCAAGGGTTCCGGCGAGTCGGCGTGGTCGCGTGCCGCGCCGTTGTCCGCCGGTGCCTGCGCGGGGTCGATCTGCTCAGCGCGCCTCGCGGCAATTCGCTCCTGCAGAGCCGCGGCCCGCGCCTCGACCTCGTCGAGGTCGCCGCTCGATTGCTCCTCGTGCGGCATCGTTCTCCTCAGGATCAAGCGCTCGGAGTGTCGTGTCTCGATCGTACGTAGCGTTCAGCGGACGCGTCGCCGGGCCACCGCGAGCGCCACGGCGGCCGCCATCAGCGCCACACTGGCCCCGGTGACGCCGAGGACGATGGCGCGGGCCCGCACGTTACCCGGATCCGGTTGCGGTGGACCGCTTATCGGCGTTCCAGCGCCGTATTGAGGTTTGCCATCGGCCGGCGCTAGCTGGTGTGTTAGCGCAGCAACCGGATCCACGACTCCGTACCCGGTGGCCAGGTTTGGTCCGCCGCCGGGTGTGCGCGCGGTCCGCTTGACGAGGTCCATCACCTGCCCGGCGCTCAACTCGGGGAAGCGCGATTTGATCAACGCCACCACGCCCGACACAAAGGGCGCCGCGAAGCTCGTTCCGTTCAGTGGCACCATGCCGTCCTGGCCAAGCTGAGCATTGATCAGGCCCGGGCCATTGGCGTCCAGCGAGGTGATCCGCTCACCCGGGGCAGCCGCGGAGACCCACGGCCCGTGCAGGCTGAATTCAGCAGGGGCCGCTGACGTGGTGACCGCCCCAACTGTCAGCACGTAGTCGTCGAACCACGCTGGGCTGGCGATGGTTCCCACGGTGTCCCAGCCGCTTTCGAGTGGTTGATTGGGGTCGGCCATCACGTTCTGGGCGTTGCACATGCCTTGCGAGTTGAAGTTGCCGGCAGCCGCGACCACCACGACGTTTCGTTCGAACGCGTACCGCACCGCCCGCCCCAGCGCTGCGTCATCCAGCCCGCCACCCACGGGTGCACACGCGACCTCCGACAAGTTGATCACCGTGGCGCCGAGGTCGACTGCCCGCGTGATCGCGAACGCCAGAGTTTGGGTGTTGCCGTAGCCGGGCGAAATCGCATTGGGGTCGTCGGTCGGCTTGGCGCCGAACCCGGCGGGGCCGTAGACCCCGCTGTTCTGCCGAATCGACAGGATCGCCGCGTCGGGAGCAACCCCGGCGAAGCTGTCATCCGGGGACGGCGCCGCCGCGATGATCCCCGCGACCAAGGTGCCGTGCGCGTCGCAGTCCTGCAGCCCATCGGTGTTCGACACGTAATCGCCGCCAGGCTCCAACGCGCGCAGCCGCGGATGTCGGTTCACCCCGGTGTCGATAACCGCCACCTTCTGCCCAGCGCCGCGCGTGAACCGCCACGCCGAGCGGTACTCGAGCATCGCCTCCGCGCTCGTCTGCTTCGCGAAGTCGGTGGCGGGCAGCGTCCCGGTCGGCACGCCGCAGATCGCCTTCAACTCGGTCGGGGTCGGAGGGGCGACCGGCCCACTCGGCGGAGGTCCGGGTTCCACGACGGGTGCTGTGATCGCGCCGGCCGGCGGCGACACCCCAAGGCCGGCGACGAGGACCGTTGCCACTAGTGCCGGGTAGCGCCGAATACCTTTCATCACAAGCCAAGACGGTCGTACAACCCGAGCGGCCACAACGACAGCGGGATCAGCGCCGCGACCGTCGCATATTCCAGGTACGCCACCGCGGTCGGCACCCACCGCGGCCGTCGACCGGCCGCGACGACCAGTCCGGCCAGCGTGGCAAACATGGCCAGCGCCACCAGCACACCGATGCCGCCCAGGCGCACCGGCCCGGCGTCAGACTGCGCCTGCACGCAAGCGATCAAGACCAGCGCGGTCGCAGGGACGGCCAAGGCTGCGCGTTCTGGCACACTGTCGGCTCGACGGCTGCGCAGCGCCAGCACCGCCGCGCAGACCACCGCAAAAGCCAAGGGCGGCCAGCCGACACCGACGCTCATGAGCACGGCGGCGCCCACGACCACGACTGCCGCTAGCCCCGCCAGTAGGCCCGCCCGAGTCAGCGCCGCCGAACGTACACGGGCCCAGACCTCCTCGGCGCTTGGCATCGTGGCCCCAGAGTCGGTGTCATCGGTCGGATTGTCGAACGGACGGTCCTTACGCGCCCCGTGCTCGACGGTCGGCGCCGGGAACCGTCCCAGCCTCGCGGTCAGCACTGGCACGGCAACACAACCCAGCACGGCAATGGTCGCCGCCAGCGTGGCCAGCACCTCGACGCGTCCACCCGTCGCGCGCCCCAGCACCGCAAGGCCACCGAACGTGAACACAACCGAGGCCGCCATGTAGGCCGAATGACCCGTGCCAATTACCCGGTAATAGACCGCGGTGAGCGCCAATAACACCGCGCATGCCGCGGCCAGACCGTATTCGCCGTACCCTGCCGCCACCACCCACCCGAGGGCCGCGCTGGTCACGATCGCAGGCCACCCCACCGCGGCCGCGACGCCGGACAAACCCAGGGTGCGGTGTGCAAGCGCGGCACCGCCGACCAATGTGATCGTCGTCAACACCGCGCCGCCGACGACCACATCGCGGTGCGCCGAGAATGCGTCGGCCATAAGGAAATACACCCACACCGCCGCGCCCAGCCATAGCCCGGCGAAGGCCATCAATGATGCGGCGGTCGCGTTCCACGCCGCATAAGACGCCCGATTGAGTCGGGCGGCGGCATCGACGACATCGTCGTAGAGCGTCGGTGGTGACAACGCGCGCTGCTGCGACAGGCGAAGCAGTTCTCCGTTCTTCACGCCAGCAGCCCGCAGCGTCTGGTCGGGCGCCAAGGCAGCGTCGTCGTCGACACGGCTGAGCACCCAGAATGTTCGCCGCTCGTCGCGGGCGGTCACGTCCTCGTCGCGGCGGACGTCGCGCGAACCGACCATCCGCGCCAGCTCCGGCAGGAACGCGGCCACCGGCAAGTCGGCGGGCAGCGCGACATCGAGTTGGGTGCGCTTCCCGAACACCGACACCCGGACGGCGTCGGGCGCGGCGGACACCACAGCCACGTCGCGGAGCTCGTCTATCCCGGTCACAGGTCGGGCATCCTGGACAACTGGATGACACCGCTCTTCATGGTGCGTGAGATCAGCATGCCGCGCCCGGGCGGCATCGCGGTGGCCTTGTACCCACCGAACAGTCCGCCTTCCTCCCTGCTGCCACTCATCACCAAACCGTTGCAAGACAGGTCTTTCAGACGACCGACGATCGGGTCCATCATCGCCCGACCCGCACCTCCGCTGCGCCTGGTGACGATGATCCGCAGACCGATGTCACGGGCCTGGGCAAGATATTCCACCAACGGGCCAAGCGGATGGTTGAGCGAGCCGCCGGGGATGAGGTCGTAGTCGTCGATCATCACGAACAGGTCGGGCCCCGACCACCAGGACCGGTCCTTGAGCTGCTGCTGAGTGATGTCGCTGGGTGGTAGGCGGTCCTTCAGAGCACCGGCCAGTGCCGTCATCAGTTCGGCACACGACTGGGGGGCGGTGGCGTAGCCGCCGAGGTATTCGTCGGGGACGGCGCCCAGCAAGGACCGGCGGAAGTCGACGAGGATGATCTTGGCTTCGACCGGCGTGGCATTCTCCATGACGCCGGCGGCGATGTTGCGCAGCAGTCCGCTCTTCCCGCATTCAGTGTCGGCGAACGCCACCAGGTGCGGTTGGGCGTCGAAATCAACGACGACGGGGGCCAATTCCTCTTCGTTGATCCCGATTACGATGCGCGACTTGCTGAGCCGTCCGGCTACTCGCGCCGCGCGCACCACGGCGTCGCGGTCGATGTTGTGCGGCAGCATGCGAACGCGCTGCGCTTCCCTGCCGTCGTAGTGGGCACGCACCGCCTCGACGGCGGACGCCACACCGGCCGGCAGGTCTTCCACACTGGAGCTGGAGTCCAGCCGCGGCAGCGCCGTGAGGATGTGCAGGCGCTCCGAGTTGATGCCCCGGCCCGGCCGGCCGATCGGAACGAGTTCGGCGGACTTGCGTCCCATTTCGCTGTCGATCGGGTCGCCCAGCCGCAGTTCGATGCGTGTGCCGAGCATGTCCTTGACAGCCGGACGGATCTCCATCCACCGGGACGCGGAGATGGCCAAGTGCACCCCGTACGACAGGCCCTGTAGCGCCAGCGACTGCAGCACCGGTTCAAGGGAGTCGAAGTCGCTCTTGATTGAGGCCCACCCGTCAATCACCAGTACGACGTCACCGAAGTTGTCCTGGCTCAAGGGATCTTGTGCGGCTTCGCCCGGCGGCAGCGTAGCCAAATGGGCCTTGCGTTGACGGAAATCGCGCATGGATTCGATGCCGAGGTCGCGGAACAGTTGCTCGCGGGCGCGCAGCACGCCCGCCACTTCGGCGACCGTGCGCCGAATGGCGTCGGCATCCATCCGGCCGGCGACTCCGCCGACATGCGGCAACTTCATCAGGCTGGCCAGGGTGCCGCCACCGAAATCCAGGCAGTAGAACTGCAACTGCTCAGGGGTGTGAGTGGCGGCGGCGGCCAAGATCAGCGATCGAAGCGTCGTCGACTTGCCCGACTGTGGTCCGCCTACCACGGCCACATTGCCCTTCGCTCCGGAGAGGTCGACCATCAGCAGATCGCGGCGCTGGTCGTAAGGCCTGTCAACCACGCCCAACGGCATCAACAGCTCTCCGTTGACGTTCTGCGGTGCAGTCCAATCGGTTTCCGGCAGCAACTCGTTGACGGCGGGACTCTCGTCCAGCGGCGGCAGCCACACCTCGTGCGCGGGCCGCCCATGGCCCCGAAGACGGCTCACCACCAGATCGAGCAATGTGATCTTGGTGGGCTTCGACGGCGCTTGCGCCGACGACGGCTCGCGGTCGTCGACCATGGTGCCGACAACTGGGGCGGGCGCCAGGTCTTTCTTCACCGGCGTGGCGGTGAACAATTTGGGCGCCAACGCTCCAAGCTGAGAGACGCGCCCTGTCCGCGCCGACACCCGGGGCTTGACATACTCACCGGAGACGTAGCTGGTGTTGAACCGAATCGGTTCTGACGCATCGCATTTCAGGAAAGCGGAACCCGGAACGCTGGGCAGATGGTAGGCGTCGGGAACTCCGAGCACGCTGCGAGACTCACCTGCCGAGAATGTCTTCAGGCCTATTCGGTAGGAAAGGTGCGAATCCAAGCCCCGTAGCTTGCCCTCTTCGAGCCGCTGGGAGGCCAGCAGCAGGTGGATGTGCAGCGATCGGCCGAGCCGGCCGATCATCACAAACAGTTCCGCGAAATCGGGCTTCTGCGACAGCAACTCGGAGAATTCGTCGACCACGATGAACAGGGCTGGCAACGGTTCCAGATCGGCACCGTTCGCCCGGGCGCGTTCGTATTCGGTGACGTTGACGAAGTTGCCCGCAGATCGCAGCAGTTCTTGGCGACGGTTGATCTCGCCGGCCAACGCGTCGCGCATCCGGTCGACCAGGGTCAGTTCGTCCTCGAGGTTGGTGATGATCGCCGCGATGTGCGCGATGCCGTCGAGTCCGAGGAACGTCGCACCACCCTTGAAGTCGACGAGCACCAGGTTGAGTGCTTCGGGCGAATGGGAGGTGATCATCGACAACACCAGGGTGCGCAGGAACTCCGATTTCCCCGAACCCGTTGCGCCGATACATAACCCGTGCGGTCCCATACCGGCCTCGGCCGACTCCTTGATGTCGAGTTCGATCGGCTGACCGTTCGGCGTGATGCCGATTGGAACCCGCAGACGCTCGCGCGGTGACCGTGGCCGCCAGACCTCTTCGGGGACGATTTCGGCGGCATCGGGAATCTTCAACAACGCCATCAGACCCGGGTCCATGGCTTTCGAATCGGATTCCAGGCTGACGATATGTGCTGCGTTGGCGGGTCTGAACCGGCCGATGCGCCGTGCGGTGGTCTCGGCCTCTGCGATCGTGATGGCGTCGGGGGTGGCGAACCGCTCGACGCCTACCGCGGTGCGCGCCGCCACATCTTCACGTTCGACCACCAACTGCAGGCTCCGCCTGGCGGCCGCACCGTCTCGGCGACCGTTGAGGTCGAGCACCGTCACACTGTCCATCCCGGCGTCTGTGATCAGCCGCTCGTCTCCGGTGACGAATCCGTCGTCGAGGACCACCACGAGTTGTTTCAGCCCCTCGGTCGGCTGAGCATTGCGGTTGAAGCGGCCTCGTTCGGCCAGCTCGGCCGCCAGTGCGGTTTCCAAGAGCTCCAGCGTCGGGAACAACAGCCGCATCGACCCCATGCCATCGCGGGTCACGGCGTGCTGGGCGTGCGGCAACCACTTGACCCAGCTCCAGTTCTCACCGTCGGGGTTTGCGGTCACGACTGCGACCTGAACATGGTCGGGGCCGTGAAATGTGCACAGTTCCAATACCATCGAGCGCACCAGCTGCTGCGCCAGTTTGCGCTCGCCCTCGAATGTGATGGTCGGGAAGGCGCGAAGCGACACTGCGGTGGGCAGGGCGTGCACCACTGAATGCGTCTTGACGAACCGGCGCAGGGCCACAGTTGAAACCGGTTCGAGGTCTTCGGGCGGACCGGTCTCGGGGGCCATCAGCCGCGTCGCCAAGCGGTGGGTTCCGATACCGACGCGCACATGGCAGTAGTCGGCGTCGGTCGGCCGACGTTCCCACATCCGCCGGGTGCCCACCACGTCAGCCAGCGCCCGTGGATCGGGATGGCTCCATTCCAGGGCGGTGCGCTGTTCCTCGCCGGTGGTGTCCGCCTCTTCGCGCAGATTCGCCAGATAGCTGAAGTAGTCCTTGCGTTCCTCGTTGAGTTCGGCAGCGGCTTTGCCGGTACGCCCACCGCCCATGAACATGCCGGCCATCGACATGATCATCATCATCGGGAAAAGCAGGAACATCGGGTTTCTGGCCATATCACGGCCCCCGACGGTGATCATCAGCGCGATCATGCCGACGACCGCGACAATCATGACGAACGGCATCAGCTTGATGAACAGGTTGGTGGGGATGTTGCGCGGAACCTCAGGCGGCGGAGCCAGATTGACTTCGCCACCAGGCATCCGCGGCGGGACCACCCGCAGGCGGCGCACGAATCCGTGCGTGCTCACACTTTGCTCCCCATCACTTCCGAGATCAGCGCCGCGGCCGCTTGAGGGTATTGTCCGTGCTGACCAATCCCATTGCGCAGGAGGCCGACTGCGTTGACCTTACCGCCGTCGCTGTCGGACCTGGACCCGGATTCAGAGTCCGAACACGAGCTGAGCCGCCTGACCTTGGTGGTCGGCGGTCTTCACATCGACGTCGGCCTGCCCGCCAACGTCGGCATCGCCGAATACATCACCGATGTCATCGACATCGCGAACGAACAAATCGCCGTGCGGGAGCCCTCCGGCGACGTGGAGTTCGACGACACCGACGGCAAGTGGACGCTGGCCCGGCTGGGCGGTGATCCGATCGACCCGCACCGCTCTCTGAGCGAGGCCGGGATCTATGACGGCGATCTGTTGATGATCTGCGAGGTCGGGCAGCCGGTTAGTCCGCCGCTGTTCGACGATGTCGTCGATGACCTGGTGCGCGAGAAACCCGCCGTGCGGGCTTGGCTGGCCCGCGAGGCGCCCGCGCTGACCTGTTTCGGTGTCGGTCTGGCGGCCACCGCCACGCTGGCCGCGTCAGTGCCGCGTTGGACTGGTGATCCCGTCGTGCCCGCGGGGGTTCTCGCTCTGGGGGCGCTTGGCGTGGTGCTCGCCTGCGTGATGGCCTACCGGCCGTCGACCGCGCCGCGCTCGGCGTGGGTCGCGGCAGTTTTCCTGCCGCTGTTGTTCGCCGGCTCGCTGTATGTCGTACCGGGCGGATTCGGCGCGACATCGCTGCCGATGGCCTTCGCGCTCACCGCACTGAGCTCGCTGCTGGTGCTGCTGATCTCGGGGGCGGGCCGCGCGCTGCACACGGGCGTGATCACCGCGTGCACGTTCGGCGGTGCGAGCACGATAGCGATGTTGCTGTGGCAACCGCCATTGCGGACGGTGGGGGCTCTTCTGGCGACGGCGTCCGTGATGGTGGTCTATCTGGCGCCCCGCGTGACCATCGCGTTGTCGAAGCTACCGATCCCGCGGGTGCCGACCGCAGGCGAGCCGCTCGACGACATCGACACCCAGGGCGGCACCACCGTCGAGGGGGTCAATGCGATCGGCAAGCAGATCATCCCCACCGAAGCGGACCTGATCAGACGGGTTCAACGGGCCAACGAGTACCTCACAGGGATCCTCGTCGCGGCCGCGCTCTCCGCGGTTTTCGGCTGCTACCTGGCCGTCGACGTCAGCAACGGATTCTTTTGGCAGGGCACCGCTTTCGCTGCGGTGGTGGCTACCGTCCTGTGTCTACGGGGGCGCAGCCACCACGATTTGGTGCAGTCGGCAACACTCATCGGCAGTGGGTTGGCGATAGCTGTTGCCACCGTCGTCAAGACCGCGGTTACCCTCGACGACTGGCAGATCCGTGCCATGGTTGCACTTATCGCGCTGATGGCGCTCGTCGTTGCCTGCGGTCTGGTCGCCCCGCGGCGGGAGTTCTCACCAGTGATGCGGCGCTGGGTCGAGATCATCGAGTACATCGCGATCGGGTTGATGTTTCCGCTGTGCTTCTGGATCATCCGGCTTTACGCGTTCTTCCGCGAGCTACGCATCTAAGCGATTCGCGATTTGTGTGCGTTTAGGAGCGCTCGTCACGGCTGCGCTCGTCACGGCAACAAAACGCGCACAAATTGCTAGTTCTCCGGCGGCTGGATCGCGACGCTGCCCGGGTCGGCCGCCATACCGTCGTGCGCGACGAGCGCGGCTTCCTGGGACAGCTCGGGCCCGGGCGGCAGCAGCGACAAAACCGGCCACGGTGCCCACTGCGGCCCATTCTGCGGTCCGTCCGGCACCTTCACACCCGTGACGCCGAGCGCATCTGCGGTCGGGAAATCCTTGATGTGATACCGCAATCCAGTGTCGGACACGTAGAACAGCTGACCCGTCGAGTCGCTACCAGGCCCGCCGCCGGTGGCCTGCACGTACTCGCCGGCGCCCGGAGTCAGGTAGACGAAATCGACCCCTGGCCCGTTGCCGTCCCCGGTGGCCAGCCGCACCGTCTGCGCACCGTCGGGCACCGGTAACTGGTGTCCGACCAGCAACCGCACCGTGGCCTCTGCCGCGGTGTTGGACCGCTGCCACCCCATGCACACCACGCGGTCCGGGTCCGGGGGCACGATCTGCGGCGGCACCGACGGATAGTGCTCCACCGGCAGGAGGTGCACGATCGGCACCTGAGCCAGCATGGCCGGGGCGATCTCTCGGGCCGACGCCCGGGCCGCGTCCGACTCGCCGTATCGGATGATGTCGGCGGTGGCCGGCGAGACGGCTTGCAGACCGTCGCGCAGCACGACATACAGCTGTTCACCGCGGGAGTCGACCGTCTTGACCATCGAGCCGACCGGGTAATCCGGCCCCAGCGCCGGGCTGGGCTCCCCCACACCATCGATGGTCACCGGCGTTATCGGATCGACGAGTGGGAACGTGTTGAGCAGGCCCAGCGACACCGGTCGCGCCGATGCGTCTTGCAGGTGAAGGCCGTTGACCAGCACCGGATTCGACAGGTCGATCGGGGCGCGGACCCCGTCGTAGATGAGATACGTCGTGCCACTCACCTCGGTGAGGATCGCCTCCGCAGGCTCCGCCTCACGGGAGTTCCCGTCGACGACCGCTTCGTTGGCCAATACCGTGGTCTGCAGACTGGCTGCGCCGGTGGTTTCCGTGACACCCGGCGTCTGCAGGGTGTCGCAGACCGTCCACGACGATGTCGCGAGGTTGTCCGCGCCGCGGATGCTCGTCGGCGCACCGATGATGCCGACCATCGGGCCGCGGGGCAGCACGTTGAGGAACTTGTCGTCGGCTTCCTTGGGGCTCTCGTTCTTGCCGACTATCAGGCGGGCCGAGGCCAGATTGAGCACCGGGTGGACCCGGTCACCTATCCGCACAAACGCCGCTCCGCTGGACTTGCTCAGCAGGATCTGCGCGTCACCGAGATTCGGAGACGGCTTGAAGAACGCCATCACGGCGGAGGCGCCTGTGATGAGGACAGCGATTATCACGCCTACGATCAACGCTCGCATCTGGCCACGCATCGGGTCGTGGATCATCCGCGAGTCGCCGCGGATCAGCGCGTGCTCAAGTCGCCGGATCAAAAACCGGTAGCCGTTGACCTGCGCGCGCGTGGTAACTTGCGCTGGCATGGCCGCTCCCATCGAAGTCGGGCAGAGGCGTGCATCGTAGGTATAGCACGCTTACTGAAACGCGGTGTGCCAGTTGACCTTCGCAGCGAACAGGATGCCGATCTTGACTCGCGGCCAACACCGCCCGTCGGGCGCCGTGCGGGGTGCGCAGCCGCAGCCCCGTCAGCTAAGGACCGCCGTCGACATCGGCGCGCAGCGGTTCTTTCCGCTCTTCAGCCTGCTCCTGCTGGAGATCCTTGTTGCTGGAGGCGTCGTGGCCGCGCTGTATCTTGGTGCGCCCGGTTGGCAGGGCGGCGCAGCAGGCCTGGCCATGGCACTGCTGCTCGTGACGCCGGCGCGCGGCTCCACGTTGCCGCGGTCCATCGCGCAGCGCTGGGGGTTTGTCCGGGATCGGCGCCGACGAGCCGATCGCCGGCTGCCCGCCGACCCGTTCGACATCACGGCATCCGACGGCATGCAGATTGGATTCCGCTGGGACGGTGCCACTTTGCTGTCGCTGATCAATATCGACGCAAACCCACAGGCGATGACGGTCCTGGAGCCCGGCATGACGGTTTCTGGCGAAATGGTGCCGGTCTCTGTGCTGGCCGAGTGCCTACGTCAGTTCGATATCACACTCGACTCCATCGACATCGTCAGCCATGGCGCCCGGTCGCATGGTCACACCGAGGTCGCCGCTGTTTATGACGCCGTCCTTGGGCCGTTGCCAGCGATCGCGCAGCGAAGCGTCTGGGTCGCAGTGCGTTTCGATCCGTCGCAGTGCGCTGAGGCTGTGCGGCGTCGCGGCGGTGGCCTCGACGGGATCCTGCGCAGCGCGACAACTGCCACGCGGAGGGTGGCCAACCGGCTGACCGAGGCGGGCTTGCGGCCGCGGATTCTGTCCGCGAGCGGCATCGCTGCAGCCACGAACCAGCTCAGTGACGGCATCAGCCTTGCGACCGTTGAAGAAACGTGGGACATGTGCCGTGAAGGACAGTTCAGGCTCAGCAGTTTCGCGGTTGAGCCCGACTTGTTCACCACGGCGGGTCTCGGGTTGTTGTGGACCGTGCCCAGCTATTCCACGACAGTGTGCCTGTCGCTGCGTGAAGAACCCGGACGCGACCTGATCAAGATTCGCGGCTTGGTCCGCTTCGACAGCGACGTCGGCGTCCCCGCCCGACTGCCCGGCCTCATCCACCTTCGGGGCCTGCAATTCTCAGCGCTGGCGTGCAGCCTGCCGATACCACCGCCCACTCGACCAGTCGGGAACTGGGCGTACGGTCGGCGCGACTCCGAACTGGCTGACTTGGCAGTGCCGGCGTCGGGGTGCGGCCAAGTCATCGGCGCAGACGAAGAGGGCCGGGCGGTCGCGCTTCCGCTTTTCGGCCCGCAGATCAACCGCGTAGAGATCTGCGGCACACTGCACCTGGCCCAGCAGGCGGTGCTGCGCGCGCTCGCCCTCGGCGCGCGGGTGCTGGTGCACAGCCGACGTCCGGGCCAGTGGCGCGACATGGTTGAGGCGGTTGGCCATCACGACCTGCTGTGGGTCGCCGACTTCAACCGGCACGCCATTCAAGCCGGAGCCGACCGCAACTATTCGGTGGAGATGTTCGACGGGGTGGCTGAGCGGCCCGTACGTGCGGGAGTCACGAGCATCGTGGTGGCGCCACCGAATACGCCCGTGACGCCGAACGCCGACGTCACACTCGAACTGATCTCCCTGGACAACGACACCGTCAAGGTAAGCACGCGCGTCGGATCCGCAGTCGTCACGATGGTCGCCACCGACGAGGAAATGCGCTACATCAACGCATCCGCCAACAACATCGACTGATTCGCGGCCGCGGGTGCGCTAGCGTATGGCCCGTGGTGTATTCGCCGGGCAACCGCGACTACCAATCGGCCTATATGACTCCATCTGGACGGCCCGACGCCGAAAGTCGGCTACCAGGTGGCCTTTTCATCGCGGTCGCGGTGCTGGGGCTGGCAACCTACGCCCTTAGCTTCGGCCCCGTCGTCGACGGCGCAGGGGCCACCGGTTGGTACGTCCGGTTCGCCGCGCTGGCCGGGCTCAGCGCCGGTCTGGGCCTGCTGCCAGGACAGACCCCCCACACGTTGGTGACGGCGGCGCTTGCTGCGATGGGTTTCCTGGACGCGCTGTCGAGTCGGCTGCTGGACACGGCCCCGGGATGGGCGCTGACGGTGATCGTGGCGCTCAACGCGGTGCAGACGGCGGTAGCGGTTGCCGCTTTGTTGTTGAGCCCTAAAGGCCGCGCGGACGACGCCGTCGCCGCGGGCTACGAGTCCTACGTCGAGTACTACAACCAAGCGGTGCGGAATTATTACGGCCAGCAGGCACATACCGCGCCGCCGCAGCAGGCGCAGCGAGGCGGGTACGCGCAGGGTTCAGCTGGCGTGCAGGCCTCAGCGCCGCAGACACAGCGCGCGCAGCGAGCTTCTCAGTACGGTGATTACGCCGATTTCGTCTCACCGCAGGGCGACTATGGGCGTTCCGTCTCCGCGGCAAGTTCGGCTGCCGCGCAGAGCCAGACCGTGCCGCCGGGCGGCCCCAGCGTCCGGCCGGCACAGCCGCCAGCTGATCGGCAGGAGGATGAGGCGGACCAGTCGGCGTGGCCGCCGTCTCAGTAGTTCGTGGCTATGCGGCCGCGAAACCACTCGCCAATTCGGCTGCCAGCTCGATGTAGGCCAGCTGGGTCCGGCGGTGCAACGCCTCGAAATCCAACGTGGCGGCATCTCGCAGATGCCTGTCCCACGGGATCACCTTCACCGCTTGCACATACGGGCTGAACTGGTCTGTGATGTCGGCAACGAATTTTCTGGCCTGACCTCGGAACGCGTCGTTGAGCACCACCACGGTGCGCTTGAGCAGATCGTGACCGTTGCGAGCTGCCAGCCACTCGATCGTCTGGCCGGCCGCGCGCGCGTGCTCGGCCTGCATAGTCGACACGATGACCAGCGCGCTGGCCGCGTTGAGCACTCCGGGTATGACCGGGTGCTCGATGTCGCAGCCGCAATCAATCAATGCCAGCTGGTAGAACTGCCGGGCGCGGTCCAGCGCGGCGCCCAACATTTCGGCGTCGAGTGCCAGCGGATTGGCCACATCCCGGTTGCCTGCCAGCACCTCCAGCCCCTGACGGTTCTTGCCCGTATGGCGACGCGCTGTCGGATAGGTGTTCAGTTGGTGATCGGCGAGCCAATCTCGCAGTGAGGCGGGGGCCGACGGGTCCACGACCGCGCCGAGGGTGCCGTAGGTCGGGTTGGCGTCGATGGCAATGACCGGTTCTGAGCGGTACTGACCAAATACCGTGCCCGTTCCGGCAACGGTACGCGTCTTTCCGACTCCTCCCTTGATCGAGATGACACCGATCTGGTATGTGCCGGTAATGTTGCTGGCAATCAACGCCTTTCGTTCGTTGAGCCGACGCTCGAAACTTGACCGTCCGAGATTGACCGTCCCAAGTGTTCCCGCATGGACAACTTTGCGCCACCCGATCTCGGGTGTTTCCCGCCGGGATTTCACCAGGTGATCGGTGCGGATGTCGTAGTTGATGTCGGCCGGCTTGCCAGCCGACGGTTGCCAATGCCGTCCTGGTCCTGAGTCCATCGAATTTCATGGTAGTTGTACCGCGCCGGCTACAGTGCAGCGAGGGCGCACGCCGCCACTGCCGCCAGGCACATCGACGGACCATGCGGCACAGTCGATCCGGCCCGGCACAGCATGGCGACCAGTATCAAACCCGCGGTCAGCAGCGGCGCCCCGACGGCCGACAATGCCCACACGTCGACGCCGAACGCGCCGGTCAACCCGCCCACTCCGATCGCCAGTTTCACGTCGCCCGCACCCATCGCCGAGGGCCTGAGCAGGTACACGACGAGGTACACCGCGAACAACGCGGCAGCGCCGAGCACCGCCGCCGCACCCCGTCCCGCGACGACGGCACCCACCAGCACCACCGCCGCGCCCGGCAGCGTCAGGTAGTCGGGCAGCCGTCGGCTGCGGATGTCGAAGGCGCTCAACGCAACCAGCCACGCCAGCACCCCTGCGCCGGCCAGCCCCGCCCCCATCTGCTGAGCCTAAAGCCGTCGCGCGACGGCGCCGCGCACCTCTTTTCGTGTGCGGCCTACCCTGGACAACCATGCGTGCGGCCCGGTCTCCGATTGGGCCGGCGCTGCTCGTCGTCGTCGCCGCGGTCAGCCAAGAAGTGGGCGCCGCGTTCGCCGTCGGCCTCTTCGCCGCGCTGGGCGCGGTCGGCGCGGTGTTCGTTCGATTTCTGGTCGCCGGCGTCATCCTGTGCTTGGCGGTCCGTCCGCGCATGCGGGGGTTGTCCCGACGGGCCTGGTTCTCGGTGGCCGGCCTTGCGGGCACGCTTACTGTGATGAACCTGTGCTTTTACTATTCGCTGACGCGCATTCCGCTCGGCGTTGCCGTCACCGTCGAAGTGCTTGGCCCCCTTGCACTTTCCGTGGTGGTCAGCAGACGGAAGAGCGCGTGGCTGTGGGCCGCCCTCGCACTCGCTGGGGTTGCGCTACTCAGCCTCACCGGGGTCCAGGTCGGCTACCTCGATCGGGTGGGCCTGGCCTTCGCTGCGGGTGCGGCGGCCAGCTGGGCGGGTTACATCCTGGCCTCCGCGCGTGCGGCTGCGGATTTCCCCAGCCTGGATGCTTTGGCAATTGCGACCGTGATAGGCGCGCTCGTCACGGCGCCAATTGCGTTCTTCTCGATTGACCCCGGGGCCGCACTGCGATGGGAGGTGCTCGGCATCGGTGTCACCGTGGGTCTGATGTCCTCGGTGATCCCGTACTCCCTGGAGCTGATCTCCTTACGACGGCTCCCGCCGGAGACCTTCGCGATCCTGACCTGCCTGTCACCGGTCGTCGCCGCGCTCGCCGGTTGGCTCATTCTGGGTCAGCACCTGGCCGTGACGGGCTATCTCGCGATCGTGCTCGTCACTGCGGCCAGCATCGGAGCGGTGCGATCGGCTGCGGGGCGCGCGCAGGGCACCGACACCGGGCTGATCACGGCGTAACTGTCACAGCTTGTCCGCGACATCACCGATGGCCATGATGAACTCGTTCATTTCGGACGCAGTTCCGGTTGACTGGAACACGACAGTGTCCACTCCTGCATCGAGGTAAGCGCCAACCGCTGCGGCAATCTCGTCGGCGGTTCCCCCGACGCCGAACTCCCCCGCAGGTTCGACGTTCCACGTCTTGGCCGCCTGCTCCAGGCGTGCATGTGCATCAGCCCCTGGCGCGCACACCAGGAACATCACGGTGCTGAACGGCTCGGCCCGAATGTCGCGGCCCGCGGCGACGTGGCCAATCCCCTGGAGCACCGTGGCCGCCGTGTACGCACAGTCCAAGATGACACCGGACGCGATCTCGCCGGCCAGCCGCAGAGTCTTGGGCCCAGTACCCCCGATGAGCACCGGAACCTCTTGGGCTGGAGCCCAATCCAACTTCACATCGTCGAGACGGACGTAGCGGCCCTCGACACTGACCGATTGGCCGGCAAGGAGACCCTTTAGGGCCGACACATATTCGCGCAGCAGCGTGAGCGGCGATGCCACAGCGGCTCCCGCTTGTCGCATCCAGTCCTGCACCCCGTGACCGATGCCGAGCCGTATCCGGCCTGGGAACATCGCTTCCAGAGTCGCGATCTCCATCGCAGTGGTGACGACGTTGCGCAGCGGTGCGGGCAGCACACCGATTCCGACGGCCAAGGTGTCGGTTGATGCCAGCGCGACCGCCGCCGCAGCGATGCCGCCCTGAAGGAAGCAGTCCTCCCACAGCCAGAGCTCATCGATACCGGCGCGTTCGGCCGCTGATGCGATCTCGCGCAAGCTATCTGGTTTGAAGTCTGGGCGGAACACGACGCCGACGCGGGGACTCACCTGCCTCACACTAGTGCTCCAGCGCGGCGCGCATCGCCTCCCTGGGCGCGGGCATCCCGGTGAACTGCTCGACCTGAGCGAACGCCTGGTTCAGCAGCATCTGCAGCCCGCTGATCACCCGGCCGCCCGCCAGCTCGACGGCCGACGCCAACGGTGTGGGCCACGGATCGTAGATCGCGTCCAGCAGTACCGGCGTCGCGGCCAATGAGGTTGCGTAGCGGGCCGCTGCGTCCGCTGGGATGGTATTGACCACCACCGCCGCGTCGGCAACAGTGGGCACCAGCTCGGCGCCGTCGATATCGCACCACCGGCTTTCCACGCCCGATCTGGTTGCCAGATCGACAAGGGGCGCGGCCTTTTCGCGATTACGCGCCACCACCGTAATCCGTTGCACACCAAGCTCTGCCAACCCCACCACCACCGCGGGCGCGGTGCCGCCCGAACCGATGACCAGCGCGTGTCCCGACGCCTGGCCGAGCGCACCTGTCACGCCGTCGACGTCGGTATTGTCGGCGCGCCATCCGGACTGCGACCGAACCAGGGTGTTGGCCGATCCGACCAGCTCCGCCCTGGGCGTGCGTTCATCGGCGAACCTCAAGGCCGCGAACTTGCCGGGCATGGTCACCGACACACCGACCCATTCCGGGCCGAAACCACTTACCACAGCTGGCAATTGGTCTGCCGTGCATTCGATGCGGTCATACGTCCAGCCGTCGAGCCCCAGCGCCCGGTAAGCCGCCAGATGCAACTGCGGTGAACGGGAATGCGCTATCGGCGATCCCAGCACCGCTGCCCTGCGCGGCCCCTCAGCGCGCGGAGTCCAGGACACCGTTGCGCTGCGCCAGCTCGATATTCGCCAGGTGCTGTTCGTAGTCCCGGGTGAACAGGGTGGTGCCCTGCAGGTCGATGGTGACGAAGTACAGCCAATCCCCCGGTGCGGGTTGCTCGGCCGCGGCCAACGCCGGGAGTCCTGGCGAGCAGATCGGCGTCGCCGGAAGACCAGGGCGCACATAGGTGTTCCACTGCGTGTGCTGCGCGCGGTCGGCGTCGGTGGTGGCCACCTCGATCCGGTCCAGCGGATAGTTCACGGTCGAGTCGAACTCCAGCGTGCGATTCTCCGCGAGCCGGTTGTAGATGACACGCGCCACCTTCGCGAAGTCGTCCGGCTTGGATTCGCGCTGCACGAGCGACCCGACGGTGAGGATCTGATAGGGCGACATGTTGAGCGCCTTGGCGGTATCGAGCAGACCACCTTGGGCGTACTGCGTCGCACTCGACCCGATCAGCGTGGACAGGATGTCCTGCGGCTGCGCCGACGGATCGATATTCCAGCTGCCAGGGGCGATCAGCCCCTCCAGCCGGCGATGGTCGTCGCTCATCGCATTGACCGGGCCGACCGCCCACTCGGGCACCGACAACGACGACGGCGCGGCGGTCCCCGCCGTCTGCTTCAGGTCGTCCACCGGCACGCAGCGCTGCTCACCGTCGAGATCCACACACGTGGCCTTGGAAATCAGGCTGAGGATGCCGTCTGTCACGGCATTGGTCTTGACGTCTTGCAGGTCGTCGAGCTGGCGGCCTTCGGGGATCACCAGCAATCCCACCCGGTTCTTCGGGTCCGCAAGTCGTTCAACGGCATTCGATGCGGGGATCTCGGTACGGACCTTGTAGAAGCCAGGCTGAATCGCCGAGATGGCGGCATTGCCGTCGGCCGCATCGACGAACGCCGCGACGGTCGCGACAACCTTGTGTTCCTGCAAAGTCTTGGCGATGGCCGTCGTGGAATCACCGTCGTGGACCTGGATCACCACGTCGTTGACGCCGCCGCCCGAATAGTCGTTGCCGCCGCCGAACAACGTGTGCCACAGCTTTGAGCCGAGGAACACCGCCCCCACGACGACCACGATCAACATGCCCAGCGCAAGGCCGCCGACAACGCGGCGCTTGCGTCGACCTCGTGCTTCGCGTATCCGGTCCGCGCGCGTCACCCGGCGCCGCGGCGGTCCCACCGCCACGGGTTCTGCACGGCCCCGGCCCCAATTCTCAGCCATCCCCGACCTCTCCGTGCGCGGTCAACGCCGCGCGCCGCTGATCCAGCCAGTTCTGCAAAATGCCCACCGCGGCCACCTGATCGATCATCGACCGCTGTCCCTTGGCACGGACGCCGGCCTCCCGCAGCGACCGCTGCGCTGTCACGGTGGTCAGTCGTTCGTCGGCCAGCCGCACCGGCGTCGGCGCGATGCGCTGTGCCAACTGGTCGGCCAGCGCGATCGCATCCGCAGCGGCAGGACCGGACCTGTCGGCGAGGGTGCGTGGTAGTCCCACCACCACTTCAACCGCCTCCAGTTCGTTGACCAACTGCGCCAGCCGGCGCAGATGCTTGTTGCTGCGATCCCGCGCCACTGTCTCCACGGGCGTGGCCAGGATCCCGTCCGGGTCGCTGGTGGCCACACCGATACGCACACTGCCTACGTCGATGCCGAGTCGTCGTCCCCGCCCCGGATCGTCGCCTCCGGGCCGATCCGCAAACCGGTCATCGGTCTTCGCCACGTAGCTAACTCCGGTCTATCTCTGCGCGCAGCGCGGCCAATGCCGCGTCGATGCCCGCCGCCCCCTTACCGGAACCTTGTGCCAGATCGGCCTTGCCGCCCCCACGGCCGTTGACCGAAGCACCCAACTGCTTAACCAACTCATTGGCACGCAGACCGAGGTCCTGCGCTGCCGGGTTCACCGCCACCACGAAGGGGACGGTGTCGTTCTCGCCTTCGGCAATCAGCGCGACGACGGCTGGATCGCTGCCCAGCTTGCCGCGGATGTCACCGACAAGCGTGCGCAGATCCGCCGCCGACATTCCGCCGGCCATCCGCTGCGCCACGACACGGACCTTACCGATTTGTTCGGCACCCGCGGCGGCGTTCGCAGCCGCGGCCCGCGCGTCGGCCAGCCGCATCCGGTCGAGTTCCTTTTCGGCGGCCCGCAGGCGTTCCACCAGATTCGCAACCCTGGCCGGAACTTCCTCCGAAGGAACTTTCAGCGACGACGCCAGTCCCGCCATCAGGGCGCGCTCCTTGGCAAGGTGGCGGAACGAGTCAAGACCGACGTAGGCCTCGACGCGGCGCACACCGGAGCCGACGGATGCTTCGCCGAGGATGGTCACGGGGCCGATCTGCGCCGAATTGTGCACGTGTGTACCGCCGCACAGCTCGAGCGAGAACGGGCCGCCGATCTCGACCACCCTCACCTCGTCGGGATAGGCCTCGCCGAAGAGTGCCATCGCGCCCATGGCCTTGGCCTTTTCGAGGTCCGTGATGAAACTGTGCACCTCGTAGTCGGCTTCGACGGCCTCGTTGGTTACTTCCTCGATCTGGGTGCGCTGAGTTTCGGTCAGTGCGCCCTGCCAGTTGAAGTCGAACCGCAGGTAGCCGGGCCGGTTGAGCGAGCCGGCCTGAACGGCGTTGGGCCCCAGCACTTGTCGCAGCGCGGCATGCACCATGTGGGTGCCCGAATGCCCCTGCGTGGCGCCGTGCCGCCACCGCGGATCAACGGCAGCCACCACGGTGTCGCCCTCGACGAACTCGCCAGACTCGACGTTGACGCGGTGCGCCCACAGCGTTTTCGCGATCTTCTGCACGTCGGTGACGGCCGCCTTGGATGTCCCCGATGAACCGGTCCCCATGATGCTGCCCTCGTCGGCGATCTGGCCGCCCGACTCGGCATAGAACGGGGTGCGGTCGAGGATCAGCTCGACGCGGTCAGGGGTTGGCCCGCCACCGGCGGCCGTGCCGCCGAAACCACCGTTGTGGGAAACCACGGGAACGCGCTTGCCGTCCACGAAGATACCGAGAACCTTTGCCTCGGAAGTCAATTCGCTGAAACCGGTGAACTCCGTCGGGCCGGCGTCGACGAGATCGCGGTAGGCCGAGAGGTCGGCGTGGGCCTGCTTGCGGGCGGCGGCGTCGGCCTTCGCGCGCTGACGCTGCTGGGTCATCAGGCCGCGGAAGCCCTCTTCGTCGACGGATAGACCCGCCTCGGCGGCCATCTCCAGGGTCAGCTCCAACGGGAACCCGTAGGTGTCGTGCAGCGTGAAAGCGTCAGTGCCCGACAGCACGGTGGCGCCAGACGCCTTCGTCGCTCCTGCAGCCTCCTCGAACAACCGCGAGCCCGATGCGAGGGTGCGGTTGAACGCGCTCTCCTCAGCGACCGCGATGCGCAGGATGCGATCGAAATCGTTGACCAGTTCCGGATACGACGGGCCCATCGCGTCGCGAACCGTCGTCATCAGATCGCCGACGATCGGATCGTCGATGCCCAGCAGCTTGGCCGAGCGGATCACGCGGCGCAGCAACCGCCGCAGTACGTACCCGCGACCGTCGTTGCCGGGGCTCACGCCGTCGCCGATCAGGATCGCGGCGGTCCTGCTGTGGTCGGCGATGATGCGGTAACGCACGTCGTCTTCGTGGCTGCCCGCGCCGTAGCCCCGTGGGGACACCGAAGCCACCGCATCGATGACGGGACGCAGCAGATCGGTCTCGTAGACGTTGTCGACGCCCTGCAGCAGGCACGCAACTCGTTCCACGCCCATGCCGGTGTCGATGTTCTTGCGGGGCAGCGGGCCGAGGATTTCGAAGTCCTCTTTACTGGTGCCCTCGCCGCGCTCGTTCTGCATGAATACGAGATTCCAGATCTCGATGTAGCGGTCCTCGTTGGCGATCGGACCGCCTTCGATGCCGTACTCGGGGCCGCGGTCCACGTAGATCTCGGAGGACGGGCCGCACGGTCCAGGGATGCCCATCGACCAGTAGTTGTCGGCCATCCCGCGACGCTGGATGCGCTCCGGCGGCAGGCCCGCCACCTCCTGCCACAGCTGAGCGGCTTCGTCGTCGTCGAGATAGACGGTGGCCCAGAGGGTTTCGGGATCGAAGCCGTATCCGCCGTCCTGAACCGAATCGGTCAGCAGCGACCACGCCAATTCGATGGCGCGGCGTTTGAAGTAGTCGCCGAACGAGAAGTTGCCGGCCATCTGAAAGAAGGTGTTGTGCCGGGTAGTGATGCCGACTTCGTCGATATCGGGTGTGCGGATGCATTTCTGGATGCTCGTCGCCGTCTTGTACGGCGGGTTGCGCTGGCCGAGAAAGTACGGCACGAACTGCACCATGCCGGCGTTGACGAACAACAGATTGGGGTCGTCAAGGAGCACCGAGGCGCTGGGCACCTCGGTGTGGCCCGCCGTCACGAAATGATCAAGGAAACGCTTCCTGATCTCGTGTGTCTGCACGTCCTACGCGTCCTTATAGTTCATTGGTTCCAGGTATCGACCGCACTACAGTACCGGTCTGGTCCCCGGCACTGAAAAGTCAACGAACCAGCGTCGACTATGGTGCCGTGGCTAACCGTCGATGAAGCTCAGGCGCACCGAACGCCGAGGGTTGTCCCGGTTCAGATCGACCAGCACGACACTCTGCCACGTGCCGAGCAGCGGTTCGCCGCCCTGCACCGGAACCGTCACCGACGGTGCGATCAGCGCCGGTAACACGTGGTCGGCGCCATGCCCAGCCGAGCCGTGGGAGTGGCGGTAGCGGTCATCGCGCGGCAGCAGCCGTTCCAGCGAGTCGACTAGATCGTCGTCGGAGCCGGCACCCGTCTCGATGATCGCCACGCCGGCCGTGGCGTGCGGCACGAACACATTGCACAGGCCGTCCTGATGGCCGCCACAGAATGCGCGCACCGCGTCGGTGAGGTCGACGATCCGCCGGCGCGATGTGTCGACATCGAGCACGTCAGAATTCACGCATCCAAGCGTACGGACGCATCCTTTTGCATAGCGAACTATCCATTGATACCCCAGCTCTGCGGGAGGAAGCTGATTGCGGGGTCCAGCGGCGCCACCGGGGCGCTGCCCCAACTCAAGGGGGGTGGATCGTGTACGCACGCTCTACCAGTATTCAGTCGCAAGCATCCAACATCGACGCCGGAATTGCCTACGTCCGTGACGAAGTGATGCCGGCTCTTCAGGACATGGACGGCTACATCGGCCTGTCGCTGTTGGTGGACCGCGAGTCCGGCCGTTGCATCGCCACCAGCGCCTGGGAAACCGAGGAAGCATTGCGCACGAGCACGGATCAGGCGGCGCCGCTTCGGGATCGGGCCACGGAGATATTCGGTGGCGACGTCACAGTCGAGCCGTGGGAAATCGGAGTCCTGCACCGCGATCACCGGTCCAATGAGGGGGCCTGTGTGCGGGCGACATGGCTGAAGATGCCGCCCGATCAGACCGAGCGAGCGATCGACTTCTACAAGACCTCGGTATTGCCGTCCCTGGAGGACCTCGAGGGATTCTGCAGCGCCAGCCTGATGATCAACCGCTCGTCCGGGCGCGGCGTGTCGTCGACGACGTTCGATAGCCGCGAGGCGATGGACCGCAACAGGGAGCAGGCGAAGGAACTGCGGAACACGCGAACCCGCGAACTGGGCGCCGACATTGTCGACGTCGGCGAGTTCGAGCTCGCGATCGCCCATCTGCGAGTGCCGGAAATGGCCTGATCAGCGCCGGGTTGACGCGAGCGTTTATTCGCTCCTCCGCATGGGTATCTCAGCTGCAGCTGTACACCCTTTGGAGGAGAAATGACCATCACCAGCATCATCACCGCAATTCTTATCGGGATCGTGGTCGGCGTTCTCGGTCGACTGGTCCTTCCCGGTAAGCAGCCCATCGGCATGCTGGTGACGATCCTCGTCGGCATCGTCTCGGCGTTCATCGGCACGGCCATCGCTCGGGCACTCGGCATCCCCACCGCAACGAGCGGCATCGACTGGCTCGAACTTCTGGTCCAGGTCGTCGTCGCCGCTCTCGGCGTTGCCCTCGTGGCGGCGCTCATGGGGCGCAGACGTACCGGCATCATGGGCGGCAGGCGCAGAGGCATCATGCACTGAGTCGCATCCACTACCCCCGACGGTCCCGGCTGGCACACCCCAGCCGGGATCGTTCTGTGAGGGCTACCGCGGGATCAAGGGTTCGTCGGCCCGTGCCTTGATCTGCTGCACCACCCACGCGTTGCCGTCCGGGTCGGCGAACCCGAACAGCGTGCCGCCGTCGCGCTCGTCGATGACCTCGATGTCTCCGACCTCGACGCCACGGGCGGCCAGCTCGTCGTGTGCCCGGCGGGCGTCGGCGACCACCAGTTGCAGGCCCTTGAGCGAGCCGGGCTCCATCGACTGTCCGCCTGGCAAGTCGCCGATGACGATTGAGCAGCCCGAGCCCGGTGGAGTGAGCTGCGCGAATCGCATGTCCGCCGCTTGCGTGTCGTGATCGAGGTGGAAGCCGAGGTTGTCGCGGTAAAAGGCGACGGCCCGGTCGATGTCGCTGACCGGGACCACCACCACTTCGAGCGTCCAGTCCATCAGATCCTCTTCAGCAGCTCGTCCAGCTTGTCGTAGCCCTCGGTCATGCCGCCTTCCATGCCGGAGGACAGCAGCCCGTCGCGCGCCTCGATGTTCGGGCAGATGGACCGGCCCCGCAGCCGGCTGCGGCCGTTACCCAGATCCTCGAACCACATGAACTCGATGTTCACCATGTCCGGCGCGCCCTCGAATTCGAAGGTCTGGATGATGAATTCGTTGTCCCGGACCTTGTGGAACACCCCGTTGAAACCGAATTCACCGCGATTGGCCTTGTGTACGTAGCGGTAGCCGCCGCCGGTCTTGAAGTCCCAGTGCTCGATCGTCATCTCGAGATCGCGCGGCCCAAGCCACTGCTTGATCAGGTCCGGCTCCGCGTGCGCGCGGAACAACGCCTCCACCGGAGCGTCGAACTCGCGGGTGAACTCCATGGCCAGGGTGTCGACAGGTGCATTCAGGTTCAGTGCGTTCGTCATTTCTCGATTCCTTCCTTGTTGGTGCCGCTCTTCGGTGAAATTTGGGCCAGCAGAGCGTCCAGCTGGCGGTAGTTGCGTTCGGCGTCAAGCCGATACCGGTCGATCCATGCGGTCAGCCGCTCCAGCGCCGCCGCGTCCAGGTGGACCGGCCTGCGCTGCGCGTCGCGGGTCCTGGTGACCAGCCCCGCTTGCTCGAGCACCTGAATGTGCTTGGACACCGCTTGTTTCGTGATGTCGAACGGCGCA
>NZ_DASSCY010000211.1:0-27622 GCF_035697385.1 Mycobacterium sp.
CGCTGTCGATTTCGTCAAGTGGCGCGGTCATCCGGTGTGCGGATGACTTCCACCCATCGCGCAATCGGTTGCGCGCCACGGTGAGAATCCAACCCTCGGGATTGGCGGGTATGCCGTCCTCGGGCCAGCGCGCCAGCGCGCGTTCAAGGGCGTCGGCCAGCGCGTCCTCGGCGGCGGCGATGTCGCGCGTCGGCGCCGCGAGGACGGCCAGCAGACGTCCGTACGAGTCCCGGGCGACCTGGGCCACCCGGGCCTGCACCTCTACGGGTTGTACCACCCGCGGTCGGCGGCGTATGTCCGCGCCACCGGGCGGATTTCGACCGAACCCCAGCCGTTGGCCGGATTGCGGTGGGCCCACTTCAGTGCCTCGTCGAGGTTATCGACCTCGATGACGAAGATGCCGCCGAGCTTCTCCTTCGTGTCGATGAACGGCCCGTCCTGAACTTCGGGCGTGCCGTTGCGAGCGGTCACCGTGGTGGTGGCGACAACGGACTCGAGTACCTCCGTATCGATCAGCACCCCTGCGGCCGTCAGGTCATCCGCGTAGGCGTTGAAGGCTTCCATCGCAGGAGCCATGTCCTCTTCGGTCAGCCCGACTTCCGAGCCCTCCTGGTAATGCATCAATAGGCAGTACCGCATGACTCAATCCTCCTGGTTCTATCCGAATCTGACGGTTGTCACCGGGATGACGATTGGAGCGAGGCCCGATCGACACGTCCCCGCCGAAAGGCGTCGACGCTGAAAACCGCCAGCGCCACCCAGATCAGCGCGAAGCCCAACCACCGCGCCGGCGGCATCGGCTCGTGCCCGACGACCACGCCCCAGGTCAGCTGCATCGCCGGGGTGAGGTAGAACAGCAGACCCATCGTCACCAGCGGCAGCCGCTGCGCGGCGGCGGCAAAGAACAGCAGGGGCAGTGCGGTCACCACGCCGGCCAGAATCATCAGCGTGACGTGGCCGGGACCGTGTTCGGCGAACGTCGCGTGGCCAGTGACCTGCAGCACGGCGAGGTAGGCGAGAGCGAAAGGTCCGGCTACCCCAGCCTCTATGCCGACGCTGACCCGAGGATCGGTCGGCACCACCTTCTTGACCGCCCCATATATGGCGAATGAGAACGCCAGCCCGAGGCCGATGATCGGCGGCGAACCGACCTCGACGGTCAGCACCACCACGGCCACGACCGCGACGGCCAAGGCGACGAACTGCGCGCGATTGAGCCGTTCGCGGAAGATCAGCAGCCCCAGCGCCACGGTCACCAGCGGGTTGATGAAATACCCGAGCGCGGCATCCACAACGTGGCCGTTGTTGACCGCATAAATGTAAATGACCCAGTTGACGGAGATCAGGGCCGACGCGAACGTCAGCAGCAGCCACGTGCGCGGCGTGATCGCGCGAATGTCACGGAGTCGGCGCACCGCCGCGACGACCACGACCATCAGCGCGAAGCACCAGATGATCCGGTGCGCAAGGATTTCGAATGCGTTGGCGGGCTTGAGCAGTGGAAAGAACGCCGGGAACAGGCCCCACATGGCGTACGCGCCGACGCCGAACAGCAAGCCAGATTTACGGGCGTCACTCACGGTTCGGCGCGGCGCAACACTTCGAGGGCGTGCTGCAGGTCGGCAGGGTAGGGGCTGGTGATCTCCACGCGTCGTCCGTCGGCTGGGTGCGTGAACGCCAACGACCTGGCGTGCAGCCATTGACGCTCCAGGCCAAGCTTTTTGGCCAGTGTCGGGTCGGCGCCGTAGGTCAGGTCCCCGGCACAGGGATGGTGCAATGCGGCGAAGTGCACCCGAATCTGGTGGGTGCGACCGGTTTCCAGCTCGATGTCGAGCAGGCTGGCGGCCCGGTGCGCCTCCAGTGTGTCGTAGTGGGTGATGCTGTGCCTGCCGCCTTCGGTGACGGCGAACTTCCAGTCGTGTCCGCGATGGCGGCCGATGGGCGCGTCGATGGTCCCGCTGGAGGGGTCCGGGTGGCCCTGCACCACTGCGTGGTAGCGCTTTTCGACGGTTCGCTGCTTGAATGCCCGCTTGAGCACGGTGTAGGCGCGTTCGGAGAGCGCCACCATCATGACGCCCGAAGTGCCGACGTCGAGACGGTGCACAATGCCTTGCCGCTCATGGATTCCCGACGTGCTGATCCGAAAGCCCGCCGCAGCTAGGCCGCCCAACACCGTCGGCCCGGTCCACCCGACCGTCGCGTGTGCTGCGACCCCAGGCGGTTTGTCGACCGCCACGATGTCATCGTCGGAGTACAGGATCGTCATGCCCTCGACCTCGACGGGCGTATTCTCCACCGGCGCAGGAGCTTCCGGTAGGCGCACCTCGAGCCAAGCGCCTGCCGTCAGTTTGTCGGATTTGCCTGCGCGAGTGCCGTCGAGGTCGACGCCGCCGTCTTCGGCCAGCGCCGCCGCTGCGGTCCGTGACAGCCCGAGCAGCCGCGCCAGCCCTGCGTCGACTCGCATGCCCGCCAGCCCCTCCGGGACCGGCATCGAGCGGGTCGTCACTCTGAGCCGTCGGCCTTGCGGCGGCTCGGCGTGTCGAAATCAAACCCGAACAGCGACAGGACAACTAGCAAGATTGCTCCTCCGACGACAGACGGGTCGGCGACGTTGAACACCGGCCACCATCCGATGGACAGGAAGTCCACGACATGTCCCTGTAGCGGCCCGGGCGCCCGGAAGAACCGGTCCACCAGATTGCCCATCGCGCCACCAAGGATCATGCCGAGACCGATCGCCCACCACGGCGAAACGAGCCTCCTGCCCATCCAGATGATGCCGAAGACCACACCGGTCGCGATCAGCGTAAGCACCCAGGTGTAGCCGGTCGCCATCGAGAACGCGGCACCGGAGTTGCGAACCAGCGTCCAGGTGACGGTGTCACCGATGATCGACACCGGCTGTCCCGGCGTCAGAAGTTTCACCGCGAGCACCTTGGTGACGATGTCGGCCACCAGCACCACCGCCGCGACGGTGAGCAGCAGGCGCAGCCGGCGTCGCGGCGTCGCAGGCTCGACGGCCTCGGCGTCGGTCACCGGCTCAGCCGATCCCGCGGATTCATCAGTCACTCCCCCATCATCCCAAAGCGTGAATGGGGAATGATTTCCCCCATGGGCCGCCTCGTAGTCCTCACCACCGGCGGCACGATCGCCACCAGCACCGACGACGACGGAGTGAAGCGTCCCACCCGTACGGGCGCGGCGCTGACCTCCGGGCTTGACGTCGAGGTAGTCGACCTGATGGCGGTGGACAGCTCGCAGTTGACGCCCGTCGACTGGGACCGGATCCGCTCCGCACTGCCGTCGGATGCCGGTGTGGTGATCACACACGGTACCGACACCATGGAGGAGACGGCGCTGTGGCTGGAACTGACCTACGACGGCGCCGCGCCCGTCGTGCTCACCGGTGCGCAGCGCAGCGCCGATGCGCTGGATGCCGACGGACCGCGCAATCTGCTCGACGCGCTCGCCGTGGCGGGCAGTGAGGACGCGTGGGACCTGGGTGTGCTGGTGACGTTCGCGGGCACGGTGTGGCAGCCGCTGGGCCTGCAGAAGGTCGCCACACATGACCTGCGTGGCTTCGCAGGGACGGCCGTCGGCGCGGTCAGCGACGGGCGGTTCACGCCGAGCGGCGCCAAGGTGCGGCCGCGTCTCGGTGCGCGTTCGGCCGCGACGGCGCCGCGCGTGGACATCGTCGCGGTGTATCCGGGAGCTGACGCGGTGGCGATGGATGCGTGCGTGGCGGCCGGGGCGCGGGGACTCGTGCTGGAGGCGCTGGGCTCGGGCAATGCCCCGGCGGCGGTGATCGACGGTGTGCGGCGACACTGCCGCGACGGCGTGGCGGTGACGGTGTCGACGCGGGTGCCAGGCGGGCACGTCAGCCCCGGCTACGGACCGGGCCGTGAGTTGGTCGACGCCGGCGCGGTGGTGGTGCCACGGCTGCGGCCGGCTCAGGCACGGGTCCTGCTGATGGCGGCACTTGCGAGCGGTTCAGCCGTCGACGACGTCGTCGCCCGCTGGGGCTGAGCGGGCCGCCAGTTCGCTGACGTATTCGGGCCAGTCCAGACTGTCGACGGGGTTGGCTCGTTCAATGTCGGCGGTGTCATCGGGAAACGTACGCACCGGGCCCGGCCCGGTGCTGCGGGTCTCGAACCGCACCGTCATCACGCCGTGTCCGGCGCCCTGAATCCAGCCGTGCCCGAATTCGGTGTGCGCGACGTCGTCGCCGAGGCGCCAGGCCGGAGCCGTCGCGGCGGCGTCGGTGAGCGTCGGTGGGAGCCTGGTGTGCGGAACGTCCTCGGCTGCCAGCTCGAGATCGGGGAACAGTGACTCCTGACGGACGTCGGACAGGCCCGAAAAGCCAATGCCCACAAGGCGAATCGGACCGATTTCGACGGGGTCGAGCAGGAGCCGGCGCGCCATGGTGATCAGCGTCGCCGCGTCGGCGGTGGCATACGGAAGCGTCGCGGACCGCGTGAGAATGCTCATGTCGGACTTCTTGAGCTTCACGGTGACCGTTCGCGCGCCGCGACCGTCCTTCTCCAGACGCGCGTGCGCATGCTCGCCGATCGGGCCTGCCGCCTCACGCAGTTGGTCGAGCGTGGTCAGGTCCTCAGGGAAGGTGGATTCGGCGCTGATCTGTTTGGCCGGGGCGTTTTCGGCGACCGGGCGGTCGTCGATGCCCTGGGCCAGCCGGTGCAATGCAGGGCCGACGGTCGCGCCGAGGATGTTGGCCGCCTCGGCGTCGGACAGGGCCGCGAACGCGCCGATGGTTTCGACGCCGAGCCGGTGCAGCTTCTCCTCGGCCACTGGTCCGATGCCCCAGAGCCGCCGCACGGGCAGGCCGTCGAGCAGTACGCGTTCCTCGTTGCGGCGCACCACCCGAATGCCGTTGGGCTTGGCCAGATCCGACGCGATCTTGGCGACTTGCTTGCCCGATCCGGCGCCGACGGAGGCGATCAGCCCGGTCTGGTCCAACACCTTGGCCTTCATCGCCTTGCAGAACGCCTCGACGTCGTCGGCCGACGCGCGCGCCAGTTCGACGGGTTCGCCGAACGCCTCGTCGAACGACAGCTGCTCGAGAACGGGCACCAACGTTCGGACCGTGTCGAATACCCGGCGGCTGGCCACTCCGTAGACCACGCCGCGCGGCGGCAGCACCACCGCGGCGGCGCCGACCATGCGGCGGGCCTGGTGCATGGGCATCGCCGACCGGGCCCCGTAGACACGCGACTCGTAGCTGGCACCGGCGACGACACCGCGGCCGCCGACCCCGCCGACGAGGACCGGTCGTCCGCGCAGGGTTGGCCTGGTCAGCTGCTCGACGGACGCGAAGAACGCGTCCATGTCGAAGTGCAGCACCCAGCGATCGGCCAAGAATCAGGCCTTGGCGATCGCGACCCGTACGCCGTCGCCGATCTCGCTGCCGTCGGCCGGCTCGCCGAATTCGAAACTGGTGGCAAGGATTTCGCGTGCGATCAGCCCGCTATGCGTGCGCGCCCAGTCCTCCCGTTTCGCGGGCACCGAGATGACGACCGAGATCCGGTCGGACACGTCGAGGCCCGTCGACTTGCGCAGGTCCTGCAGTTCCCGGATGCGGTCCTTGGCCCACCCCTCGGCCTCCAGCTCCGGGGTGACGTTACCGTCGAGCACCACCAGACCCGCGCCGTCGGGCAGCGCGGCGGTGTACTCCGGGTCGGCCGCGACCAGCCGCGAGCTGTACTCGTCGGGCTGCAATACCGCAGGGCCCGCAGTCAGCGTGCCGTCGGCGTTGACGACGGCCTCGCCCGCCTTGACGGCCTTGATCGCGACTTGCACGTCCTTGCCGAGTCGCGGGCCGGCGACGCGCGCATTTACCGTCAGCTCGAAGCGGCCGTAGGTGTCGATGTCGTCGGTGAGTTCGACCGCCTTGACGTTGAGCTCGTCGGCGATCAAATCCTTGAACGGCTCCAGGCTCTGCGGGTTTGCCACCGCGACAGTCAGTTTCGGCAGTGGCAGCCGCACGCGCAGCTTCTTGGCCTTGCGCAGCGAGGATCCCGCCGAGCACACCTCCCGCACCTGGTCCATCGCGGCGACCAGCTCCGCATCCGCGGGCAGTTCGCGGGCCTGCGGCCAGTCGGTCAGATGCACCGAGCGCTCACCGGTCACACCGCGCCAGATCACCTCGGTGATGAGCGGCAACAGCGGGGCGGCAATGCGGCCCGTCACCTCGAGCACCGTGTGCAGCGTGTCGATCGCGTCGGGATCCTCCTCCCAGAACCGTGAACGCGACCGTCGCACATACCAATTCGTCAGCGCCTCGGTGAACTGGCGCAGCTGATCGCACGCGCCCGAGATGTCGCAGGTATCCAGCGACTCGGTGAGGTCGTCGCGCAACACCGCCAGCTTGGCCAGGATGTAGCGGTCCAGCACATGGCGCGAATCGGTGCGCCAGTTGCCCTTCTTCGGCGCATAGAGAGCCAGGAAGCTGTAGGCGTTCCACAACGGCAGCAGCACCTGCCGGACGCCTTCGCGGATGCCCTGCTCGGTGACGATCAGGTTGCCACCGCGCAGGATCGGCGACGCCATCAGGAACCAGCGCATCGCATCGGAGCCGTCGCGGTCGAACACCTCGGTTACATCGGGGTAGTTGCGCAGCGACTTGCTCATCTTCTGTCCGTCGTTGCCCAGCACGATGCCATGCGCCACACAGGTTTTGAACGCGGGCTTGTCGAACAGTGCGGTGGCCAGAATGTGCAGCGTGTAGAACCATCCGCGGGTCTGGCCGATGTACTCGACGATGAAGTCACCGGGAAAGTGCGCGTCGACACCGGTCTGGCTGTCCGCGCCGCTCACGCCATCGAACCATTTCTGATTCTCGAATGGATAGTGCACCTGTGCGTACGGCATCGAACCCGAGTCGAACCACACATCGAATACGTCCTCGATGCGACGCATCATCGACTTGCCGGTGGGATCGTCGGGATTGGGCCGGGTCAGCTCGTCGATGTAGGGCCGGTGCAGGTTGTCGGGCCGCACACCGAAGTCGCGCTCGAGCTCGTCGAGGCTCCCGTACACGTCGATGCGCGGATACGCCGGATCGTCGGAGAGCCACACCGGAATCGGCGTGCCCCAGTAGCGGTTTCGCGAGATCGACCAGTCGCGAGCGCCGGACAGCCACTTGCCGAACTGGCCGTCCTTGACGTGCTCCGGGTACCAGGTGATCTCTTTGTTCAGCTCGACCATGCGGTCACGGAAATCGGTGACCTTGATGAACCACGACGAAACCGCACGATAGATCAACGGATTCCGGCACCGCCAGCAATGCGGGTAGGAGTGCTCGTAGGTCTCGTGGCGCAGCAGCACCGCACCGTTGACCCCAGCTGGGGTTCCCTGGTGTTTCAGGTCGCGGATGATCTGCGGGTTGGCGTCGAACACGTGCTGGCCCGCGTAGTCGGGCACCGTCGCGTCGAACCGGCCCTTCGAGTCGACCGGCGTGACGGCGACGATGCCGGCCGCCTGGGTGATGGTCATGTCGTCCTCGCCGTAGGCCGGCGACATGTGCACGATGCCGGTGCCGTCCTCGGTGCTGACGAACTCGGCGGGCAGCACCCGAAATGAGTCCGGCGCGTCCATGAAATACGGAAACGGCGGCAAGTAGCGCGTCTGCAGCAGGTCCTTGCCGGTGTATGTGCCGAGGATCTCGGGTTCTTCGCCGAGTTCGCGCGCGTAGGCCGCCAGCCGCGCCTGCGCCAACACATAGCGTCTGTCATCGGGCCCCTGAACCAAGACGTAGCTGACCTCGGGGTTGACCGCGACGGCCTGGTTCGACGGCAGCGTCCACGGCGTCGTCGTCCAGATGAGGAGGTAGGCGCCATCAAGATCGGAGCGCGGACCACCGGTCACCTTGAATCCCACGGTGATCGCCGGGTCCTGCCGGCTCTGGTAGACGTCGTCGTCCATCCGCAGTTCGTGGCTGGACAGCGGCGTTTCGTCGTTCCAGCAGTACGGCAGCACCCGATTGCCTTCGTAGGCAAGGCCTTTGTCCCACAACTGCTTGAACGCCCAGATCACCGATTCCATGAAGGTCGGATCGAGCGTCTTGTAGTCGTTGTCGAAATCGACCCAGCGGGCCTGGCGGGTGACATACGCGCGCCATTCGTTGGTGTACTTGAGCACTGACGCCCGGCAGGCGTCGTTGAACTTCTCGATGCCCATCTCTTCGATCTGCGCCTTGTCGGAGATGCCGAGCTGGCGCTGCACCTCGAGTTCGGCGGGCAGGCCGTGGGTGTCCCACCCGAAGCGGCGCTCGACCTTGTACCCGCGCATGGTGCGGTACCTGGGGACGATGTCCTTTACATAACCGGTGAGCAGATGCCCGTAGTGCGGCAGGCCGTTGGCGAACGGCGGGCCATCATAGAACACGTATTCTTCTGCGCCGTCTCTGCGCGCAACGCTCGCACGGAACGTATCGTCGCTGTCCCAGTAGTCCAGGACGTCGGCCTCGAGGGCGGGAAAGTTCGGCGCTCCGGCGGCCGGCTTCGGGTAGGCGCTCACTGCGTGGTCTCCTGTGCCAAAACGTCAGGCACGGGGACGACGTCGCGCTGGTGCGCGAGCGCCGCGGTACCACCCCGCTTGCGCACCAGGTGGTGCGCCGCTCAACTCGGGCGATGACGGGCCCACCCGTTCGGTTCTACTGGGCTGTATCAGCTGTTCTTCCGAAGGCTCCCCGGTGATGGCCGGATCGGCGCCGTTCATTGTCAAGTCTAGAGGCCGGGCGCAAATCGGTTGCCGCGGCCTGGACCGGGCGTAGCGTTCGGTGCCATGAGTGATCACACCTACCGAGTCATCGAGATTGTCGGCAGCTCGCCTGACGGTATCGACTCGGCGATCCGCAACGCGGTGTCCCGGGCGTCGCAGACCATGCGCGGACTGGACTGGTTCGAGGTCCAGTCGGTCCGCGGGCACCTTTCGGACGGCGATATCGGCCACTTTCAGGTGACGCTGAAAGTGGGCTTCCGTCTTGAGGATTCGAGCTGACGGTTACAGCGGAGCGGCGGCGTCCGAGGTCATTTCGATGAGCGCAAGGCCGAACTGCTCGGTGAGCTCTTCGACCGTGTAGCTGTCGAACCGGGCGGTGTCGTACCACCAGTCGACGTGCAGCTCGTCCGCCGAGCTGTACACCCGCACTTCCAGCGCGTGCCCAAGCCCTGGCGGTGTCTCGTTAATCGGCATCGTGCCCGCGGGCACCGCGCCGACGTAGTTGAGCAGGATCTCGGAGGCGGCGTCTGAGGGGTAGCTCGGCGCGGTCGCGAGCGCGCGGTGCACATCAGCCAGTACTTCGGTGGCGCTTGCGTGCTGCGAAGTCGCACAGATCAGCGGGACCGCGTGAAGCAGCCAGCGCCGGTCGTCGGTGACGTCCACGGCGGTGACGCCATCGCCGATCACTCGCGCGATCGTCCGGCCGAGCGCTGCAAGCAGTAGCGCGTCCGGCGACACGTCAAGCCAGGAAGCGGCGCCATCAAGCTCGGCCGCCAGCTCGGCAGTGGCCGGCGCCGACACCCGCTGCATCGTCGAGGAACGGGATCCCTGCGCGACGCTGTGGTCGGCAATCTGCAATGTTGCTGTGGGGTAGCCGCCGAACGTGCTCATCGTCTCGCTGCTCGGCCTGGCCATGTTTGGGGCAACCATGTTGCCAACCGTACGCGATGTGTCCCAGAAATGGGAGACCACTCCCGAAACTGTGACGCTGGTGTCAATTATGGCAACACATTCCGGTTTGCGGCGGTCACTGCCCATTCACGGGAAATTGGTCTATCGTGTGATAATGCCTCGGACCGACGAGAACGGCAGACAACTCAAGGCCCTCCTCGACTACCTCCTGGACGGAGACGTTGAGGCAAAGGACATCTACGACGCGCTCGGCACGTCGAGCAGTACGTACTACCGTCGCATCAAAGAAGCCGACTATCCCGACGCCGAAGAGCTGAGGCGAGTGGCCGACAGGTTCGGCCTGAGCTATCCCGACCTGCAGATCCGCTTCGGATTGATGAGTCGCCAGGAGGTGTGGAGCTACGTCGAGTCGCCCGCCTTCACGGTCACGGCCGTCAGAGAACCGACGCTCACCCGGACCCCGAAGCTGTCCGAACTCAAACCGCGCAGTGACGCTCCCCCGCTTTAGCTCTACAATTTGCTGAGGACACTGCGGCTAAAAGGCAACTCTCATGGCTCTCGCAACGCTCATCGCGATCACACTTTGCTGTATCGCGTGGAGTTTGTGGATTCGGCGTGTCACGTGGTCGAGCCGCTGGGAGGTCGCCGCCACCCTGAACATTGCTTTGCAGGGCCTCGCGGTTGTGCTGATGTCCCCGCTGGCGTCGGAGACCGTCGGCGTTTGGCTTCATGCGCTGACCGGGAAGTGGAATCTCGAGGATTACATCGGCCACGACTGCTACATCGTGGCCGCGTCCGCGGTGGTCTACAACGCGCTCGGCAGGCTCCAGGACGACCACTCGCTGCAACGGTCCTTCAAGCAGTACATCGAGCGCCCGGCGACGGTGTGCATTCCGCTGCTGCTGGTGACGTTCTCTCTCGGCAACGGCGCGGCGATATACAAGCCCGACTTCTTCGACGTGCCCACCGACTTCTGGCTGAACACCTACTGGCTGCTGCTGTGCGGCACCCTCATCTATCTGTTGGGGTATGGGTGTCGAGCGCTGCTCATCCTGCGCAAGGACCCGCGATCGCGCCGAATCGCCAACATCTACCTCGTGGCCTCGGCCGCAGGCATCGCCGCGTGCATCGTCCGCATCGTCACCGCCTACATCACGCCGCTGCAAACGGTCGAGGGCGGCACGCTCGTGTGGGTCTTCGCATGCCTGTGCGGCGCCGGGTTCGCGCTCACGTCGGCGGAGTCCTGGCGGATGAAAACCAAGTGGTTCTCCGACGCGAACCAGTGAGCTGATCCAGGGCTAACCCGCGACGGTCCGCGGCACCTCGTACGGAGCTCCGAACGCCGGCGTCGTCACGTATCCCCGCTTACGTGCCTGTGCCGCGTCCCTGCGGATCAACGTGGCCAGTCCGGCGAACGTGACCTGGTCCAGCAGCATCCGCGTCAGCAGCCGGTTGTGCACGAAGCCGAACGACAGCCCGCTCGCGGGATCTGCCCAGCCGACCGAACCGGCGAGGCCCGCGTGGCCGAAGCCGGGCAGGAAGCCGGGCGGGAACGGCACGCCGTGATAGCCCAGATTGAAGGACAGCGGCACGAGAATGTTTCGGTCCGGCAGCAGACTGGGGCGCCCGGTGAGTCCGTCCACCAGCTCCTTCGACAGGAATTGGGTGCCGTCGATGCGACCGCCGTTGGCGATCGCGCCGTACATCTTGGCCAGCCCGCGCGCCGTCGCGACACCGTTGGCCGCTGGTATCTCGGCGTCGAGGAACGGGATGTCGCCCTGGACAACGGCTTTCATCCCGGGGAAGTACACCGATCCGAAGACGCCGGAGTATGTAAGGGCCGCGACCCTCGGCGCGACGAAGTTGAACATCGGATTGGCGAAGGTGCCCTGCGGAATCAGGATCTGCGCCGCCTTTGTCGGTGCGTCGGCGGGCGGGCGGCCCAGGTGCAGTCCGTCGGTGTTCAGCGGTTCGGCCAGCTCCTCGCGAATCAGGTCGCGCATCCCCTTACCGGTGACGGCACGGGCAAGTCCTGACATCAACCAGCCGTAGGTCAGCGCGTGATACGCCGGCTTGCCATACAGCACGCGATTGGGCGCCGCGGCCGCGATCCGCTCCTCCATCGCCTGATGGTTCAGCAGGTCGGCCTTGCTCACGCCGCTCAGATGGGACAACCCGGCGCGGTGGCGCATGACGTCGCGCACCGTGATGTCGGCCTTGCCGTTCGCGCCGAATTCGGGCCAGTAGGTGGCGACCGGCGCGTCGTAGACGATCAGACCGCGGTCGACCAGGCGGTGGATGACCGTCGACGCCATGCCCTTGGTGACGGAGAAGACCATCGCGCCGGTATCCGCGGTCCAGAACTCGGTACCCCTACGGTCGGCGTATCCGGTCCAGATGTCCACCACCGGCTCGCCATGCAGATAGACCGACAGGGCGCCACCGCCGAATCGGCGGCCGGGGAACAGCTGCGCGAACCCCTTCAGGGTGCAGCCGAAATTGGAGTCAGCCGCGCCCTGAATACCGTGCGGGAGCGCCGCGCTGCGCTCCCCGTTATTGACTCCCGTCACAATGTATTGAATTTACCTGCAACCCCGGCAAATAAACCAGGTGTTACCCATTCGTTAATTCACCGCCGGTCAGCGGCATCGAGGAGCCGTTGTGCAGCAAGCGCGGGGGTCAGCTCACCGTCGCGGACCTGACGCTCCACCTCCGCCCGGATCCGGCGCACCTCGGGATTCGACAACACCCGGTCCAGCACGGTGTCGCGGACCATCGACCACGTCCAGTCCACCTGCTGGGCCCGGCGGCGCGCCTCGAACTCCCCTGCACCGCTAATCACCTGACGGTGCTTGAGCACGGTGTCCCACAACTCGGACAAGCCGACGCCCTGCAGTGCGCTCATCGTGAGAACTGGGGGGCGCCAAAGGGTTTCGCGTGGATAGATCAATCGGATCGCGCCCGTCAGTTCACGCGCTGCGGCCTTGGCCTCCACCGCGTGCTCGCCGTCGGCCTTGTTCACCACCACAATGTCGGCAAGTTCGAGCACGCCCTTCTTGATGCCCTGCAGCTGATCGCCGGTGCGTGCCAGGGTCAGAAACACGAAGGTGTCGACCATGTTCGCCACGGTCACCTCGGACTGACCGACGCCAACGGTCTCGACAAGGATCACGTCGAACCCCGCCGCCTCCAGCAACACAATGGTTTCCCGGGTGGCCTTCGCGACCCCACCGAGCGTGCCCGAGGTGGGTGACGGGCGGATGTAGGCGTCGGGATGGACGGCCAACCTCGCCATCCGGGTCTTGTCGCCCAGGATCGACCCACCGGTGCGCGTGGACGACGGATCGACGGCCAACACCGCGACGCGATGGCCCTGCTCGATCAGATACATGCCGAGCGCCTCGATGGTCGTCGACTTGCCGACACCCGGCACGCCGGTGATGCCGATGTGCATCGCGCCGCCCGCCTCCGGCATCAGCGCCAGAAGCAGCTGCTGGGCCTGTTCGCGGTGATCCGGGCGCGTCGACTCGACCAGCGTGATCGCCCGGGGCAGGGCGGCACGATCGCCGTCGCGGACGGCGGCGGCAAGGTCGCAGACCTGGTCGGCCATCTAGCTCAGCGTGTAGCCGAGCCGCTCGGCCAACTTGCCGAGCAGGCCGATGGCGGCGTCGGCGATCACGGTGCCTGGCGGGAAGATCGCGGTGGCGCCCGCGGCGTAGAGCTCGTCGAAGTCGCCGGGCGGGATGACGCCACCCACGACGATCATGATGTCGGGCCTGCCCACCTCGGCGAGCGCATCGCGCAACGCGGGCACCAGCGTCAGGTGTCCGGCCGCCAATGACGACACCCCCACTACATGCACGTCGTTGTCAGCGGCTTGGCGAGCCACCTCCTCCGGGGTGGAGAACAGCGAGCCGACGTCGACGTCGAAGCCGATGTCGGCAAATGCGGTCGCGATCACTTTCTGCCCGCGGTCGTGCCCGTCCTGCCCCATTTTGGCGACCAGGATTCGCGGCCGGCGGCCGTCGGCCTCGGCGAACTTTTCGACTAGCTCGCTAGCACTTGCGATGTTGCTGACCTTTCCGACTTCGTCGCGGTAGACCCCGGCGATGGTACGGATCTCCGCCTGATGACGGCCCCATACCTTCTCCAGCGCGTCGGAAATCTCGCCGACGGTGGCCTTGGCCCGGGCGGCGTTGATCGCGAGCTCGAGCAGGTTGCCTTCCGTGCCCGCGGCGCGGCTCAGCTCGGCCAGCGCGGCGTCGACGGCCCCCTGGTCACGGTCGGCCCGCAGCTGCGCCAACTTGGCCAGCTGCTCGGCGCGCACCCGGCTGTTCTCGACCTTGAGCACCTCGATCTCGTGGTCCTCATCGGTTTGGTACTTGTTCACGCCGATCACCGTCTGCGCACCGGAGTCGATGCGGGCCTGCGTGCGCGCTGCGGCTTCTTCGATGCGTAGCTTCGGGATGCCTTCGCTGATCGCCTGCGCCATGCCGCCGTGCTCGGCGACCTCGCGCAGGTGGGCACGCACTTTTTCGGCTAGCTGATGGGTCAGCCACTCCACGTAATAGGAGCCGCCCCACGGATCGATCGGCCGGGTGGTGCCGGACTCCTGCTGCAATACCAGCTGTGTGTTGCGGGCGATGCGGGCCGAGAAGTCGGTCGGCAGTGCCAGCGCCTCGTCGAGCGCGTTGGTGTGCAGCGACTGGGTGTGCCCCTGGGTAGCGGCCATCGCCTCGATGCAGGTGCGTGCGACGTTATTGAACGGATCCTGCGCGGTCAGCGACCAGCCCGACGTCTGCGAATGTGTGCGCAGGGACAGCGATTTCGCGTCCTTGGGGTTGAACTCAGCGACGAGCTCACTCCACAGCAGCCTGCCGGCGCGCAGCTTGGCCACCTCCATGAAGAAGTTCATCCCGATGCCCCAGAAGAACGACAGCCGCGGCGCGAACTTGTCGATGTCCAGGCCCGCGTCCAGGCCGGCCTTGATGTACTCGACACCGTCGGCCAGGGTGTAGGCCAGCTCGAGATCCGCTGTGGCACCAGCTTCTTGGATGTGGTAGCCGGAGATCGAGATCGAGTTGAACTTCGGCATCTTCGTGCTCGTGTAGGCGAAGATGTCGGAGATGATCCGCATCGACGCCTTCGGCGGATAGATGTAGGTGTTGCGGACCATGAACTCTTTGAGGATGTCGTTCTGGATGGTCCCGGCAAGCTTCTCCGGCGGCACGCCCTGCTCCTCCGCGGCGACCACATACAGCGCGAGGATCGGCAGCACTGCACCGTTCATGGTCATCGACACCGAGACCGTCGACAGGTCGATGCCGTCGAACAGCTGGCGCATGTCGAGGATGGAATCGATTGCCACCCCTGCCATTCCGACGTCGCCGGCGACGCGCGGATGGTCGGAGTCGTAGCCGCGGTGGGTGGCCAGGTCGAAGGCCACCGACAGGCCCTTCTGCCCTGCGGCCAAGTTGCGGCGGTAGAAGGCGTTGGATTCGGCTGCGGTGGAAAAGCCCGCGTACTGCCGGATCGTCCATGGCTGGTTGACGTACATCGTCGGATACGGCCCACGCACGTATGGAGGTTCGCCGGGGAAACTGTCCAGCGGGTAGCCTGCGGCCACAGCAGCATCGCGGTCGGCGGCGATGTAGACCGGCCTGACGTCGATGCCCTCCGGGGTCACCCAGTCCAGCTGGTCCGGTGTGTAGCCGTGCGCGGCGGCGGCCGCTTCGACGTGCTTGGCGACGGCGGCCTCGGTCGCCGACTCAGCACGGCGCTCGCCGTGAAGCGGAATGTCGGCGAAGCTGCCGATTCCTGTTGTTGTGGTCACCTCAGGCCCCCAATCGGGTGAGCAGGTCCGACAACACTTGCACCGCATTGATTTTCGCGGTCAGGTAGCCGTCTGGTTTCGAGTCGGCTTCGGCCACGGCCTTTTCCGGCCCGGCGAGAAGGACGTACGACACCCCGGCTTTACGCGCGGAGTCGACGGCGGCGGAGGCTTCGGTGCCGTAACGAGCATCGGTGCCGCAGATCACCGCGATCTTCGCGTCGGCCGCGTCAGTGACGGCCTCGATCCCACCGGAGGCCAGCAGATTCGATGCGAACGTCGTCCGGATGTTGTGCTCGGCAAGCGGACCGAGCGGCAGCAGCAGGACCTGTGGCCGCGCACCTGTCTTTTCCAGGAATGCATCCGACCGGTCCCGCAACACCTCGAAGCCTGCTGCGTATCGGGCCACTGAATCGAGCGAATCAGCTTGCGGCAGAGGCGGTTCAGAGAGGTTTGGGTACTCGTTGACTCCGGTGAGCGCGGTACGCCGGTGGGCGATGTCGTCGGCGCGGCTTTTCGCCACCTCGGCGATCTTGGCTGCGGCATAGTCGCGAGCCTGTTGGAACCCGCCCCGGGATTCGATGTCTTGAAAATGCGTCCACGCCTGCTCGGCCAATTGCTTGGTGAGGTCCTCGACAAACCACGACCCGCCGCCGGGGTCCAGCACCCGGCCGATGTGCGATTCCTCCAGCAGCAACAGTTGTGTATTGCGCGCGATGCGCCGCGCGAAACTCGCTGCGATGCCGGGGAAGCCACCGGGTATGGCCACGTCGAACGGATGCACCAGCACGGTGTCGGCGCCACCCACCCCCGCAGAGAATGCGGCCAGCGTGGTGCGCAGCATGTTCACCCACGGATCACGCTGGGCCATCATCGGCAGCGATGTCACGGCATGCACGGTCGCCGCTGCCGTGTCGGGCTCCCCCACCACCTCGGCCACCCTGGCCCAAAGTTGACGCGCCGCACGCAGCTTCGCGATCGTCATGAACTGGTCGTCGTCGGCGGCGAATCGGAAAGCGATCTGCCGCAATGCGTCCCGCACCGGGATGCCACCCTCGGAAAGCAGCCGAAGGTAGGCAACCGCCGCAGCGACGCCCGCGGCCAGCTCCCACGACGCGCTGGCGCCCAGGTTGTGGAAGGCGGCCCCGTCAACGGTGATTGCCCGCACGCCGCCGTCGTAGCCAGTGACCTTCGCCGCGGTCGAAACGACGTCGGTCATGCCCGGGGCGGATCGCCCACTCAGCGGCGCTGTCAGCGGGTCGGCGCCGAGATCCAGCGACAGCCGTGAGCGCTGGTCGTCGTCCATGTCGGTCAACAAAGCCAGCACCGCGTCGGCAGCTGCGACGAGGTCGGATCCGGCGTCCAAGAGCACCGGCACCAGATCCAGGAACACTCCCTCGAGTAGGCGGTCCACATCGCCGACGGCGACTCCGGATTCGCCGACGCGTAGCACCAGCGCGCTGACGCCTTCGGTCAGGGCGACCAGCACCGCGCCGTTATCCTCGGCAGTCGCCGACCCGTTGGCCGGAAACGCTTCGGCCACCTTCCATCCCGACAAGACGTCGCGGCGCGCGTCGGCGCCGCGGACGAAGGGCCATTGGCCGGGCAGCGCGGGCTCCGGCAGCGCGTCGAGACCCGTGTACAGCGGGCGGATCGGGAAGCCTTCATAGGTGGGCGAATCCAGCAGCCGCTCCGGTTCGGCGGGCAAATCGGCGGGATCGCGCTTGGTGTTCTTGGCCAGCACACCGGCTACCGCCGAGCGCCACCGTGCGATATCGGGTTCGAGCGCACTGGATTTCTGCACGTCCACAGGCTAAATGATCGCCATCACAGGTCTGTCCGCTGGGCGGGCGACTCACAACGCCGCTGATGGGAGTTGTCAGCTGGCGGCCCGTAGTCTTGGTAATCGTGAAAGCCGTCGTCAACACCCTGCGTGCGCTGCGTGCGGCGGTGATCATGACGGCTGCGCAGGTCTCGCCGCGGCGGTTCTTCGGCATCCTGGCCGCCATTGTGATCCTCGTCGCAGTTGCGCTGCTGGTTCCGCTGCCCACCGCGGTCCAGCTACGTGACTGGGCGACCTCGGTGGGGCCGTGGTTCCCGTTGGCCTTCCTGGTCGCCCACATCGTGGTGACCGTCTTTCCTTTCCCACGCACCGCGTTCACGCTCGCTGCGGGCCTGCTGTTCGGCCCCGTCCTCGGAGTGCCGCTGGCAGTGGTTGCCAGCACCGCCAGCGCGGTCATCGCGCTGCTGCTGGTCCGCGCCGCGGGCTGGCAGCTCAGCCGGCTGGTCCGCCATCCGCGCGTCGAATCGCTCGATGCCCGGCTGCGGGATCGCGGTTGGCCCGCGGTGATGTCGATGCGAATGATCCCGGCGGTGCCGTTCTCCGTCCTGAACTATGCGGCAGGCGCGTCAGCTGTGCGGGTGCTGCCCTACACGCTGGCCACCTTCATCGGGTTGATGCCCGGCACCGCCGCCGTCGTGATTCTCGGTGATGCCCTCACCGGAAATATCAGCCCGGCGCTTTTCCTGGTGTCTTTCTGCACGGCGAGCGTCGGTATCGCGGGCCTGGTCTACGAGATCCGGACCCACCGGCGCCATCACCGGGAACGGCACGCTGACGCGCCGAGCGAGCACATCAGCGCGTGACAACCGCCGCGGCGAAAGCCACCCGGTGGTCCTTGGTCCACGGCGGTCCCAGCTTTTCTCGAGGGCCCTGCAGGATCTGCTCGGCCTGTTCGCCCAGCACGTCGGCCGCCTGCCCGACGACCCGCTTCGCGTCGTAAAGGCGCACCTCCCAGCCGCGAGCCTGCGCGACCTCGGCGAGGATCTTGCGGTACATGATCGCGTCGGCACGAGCCTCGTACGGCGCGCGGCGCTGGGCGGCGATGTCGTCAGGAAAGTCCGGCGGCCAGCTACGGAGCGAGATCGAGACAACCGGTGCGGGCAGGGCCGCCGCGAGTTGGTCGAACGCGTCGGTCGTCGCGCGCAGCACTGACGCCCGCACCTTCTCCACCAGAGCTGTCGTCGCCGCGACATCGAGGCGATGACTGTCGTAGTGGATCGGCGCGGCGGTCAGGCCAGGCTCGACGAGTTCGAGGCGCCGACGGTCCACGACCTCATGCGCTGCCGAGGCAGTCACCGCAACGGCCCATCCGAAATGATCGGCGATGCCGACCCGCATGCGACCCGCTTACAGCTCCGTGCCGCTGTGGCGTCCCGCCGGCGGCTGGACCTGCTGCGACAGCGGCGGGTACTGCATCGGAGGGTCGACGCTGGGTGGTACGCCGGGGATGCCGCCCTGCACTGGGGTGCGAGCCTCGGCTTCGGCCTTGGCCACCGCCCTTGCGATCTCAGGATCGGTCTGCGTGGTGAACCACTCGGCGACCTCGTCGCTGTCGTCCTCGGGCTTGGGCAGGTTCTCCTCGACCGGTGACGGCTGGTAGCGGAACACGCCGTCGTCGCCGGGCGCACCCAGCATCTTGGTGAAGCCCTGCAGGGCCGCACCGAAATCGCTTGGCACCAACCAGACCTTGTTGGCCTCACCCTTGGCCATCTGCGGCAGCGTCTGCAGGTACTGATAGGCCAGCATCTCCGGGGTGGGGCGACCGGCCTTGATCGCGGCGAACGTCTTCTCGATGGCCTTCGCCTGGCCCTGGGCGACCAGGTATTGGGCTGCCCGCTCGCCCTGGGCGCGCAGCATGCGCGACTGCCGGTCGGCCTCGGCGGCGAGGACGGCGGCTTGTTTTGCGCCTTCCGCCGCGAGGATCTGCGCCTGCTTCTGGCCTTCGGCCTGCTTGATCGAGGCCTCCCTGCTGCCCTCGGCCGTCAGGATCATTGCGCGCTTCTCGCGGTCGGCCCTCATCTGCTTTTCCATCGAGTCCTGGATCGACGGCGGCGGGTCAATCGACCGCAACTCGACCCGAGCCACCCGCAGACCCCACCTGCCGGTGGCCTCGTCGAGCACGCCGCGTAGCTGCCCGTTGATCTGGTCACGCGAGGTCAGGGTCTGCTCGAGCGTCATGCCGCCGACGACGTTTCGCAGCGTCGTGGTGGTCAGTTGCTCGACGCCGACGATGTAGTTGCTGATCTGGTAGACCGCCGCCTGCGGGTTGGTGACCTGGAAGTAGACGACGGTGTCGATGTTGACGGTCAAGTTGTCCTCGGTGATCACCGGCTGCGGAGGGAACGACACCACCCGCTCACGCAGGTCCACCCGCGCGCGGATCTTGTCGACGAACGGCAACAGCAACGTCAGCTGGCCCGACACTGTCTTGCTGTAACGGCCAAGCCGCTCGATGACAGCGGCCTCCGCCTGCGGGATCAGCGCGACGGACTTGGCCACGACGATGGCGGCAAAGACCACCAGCACGCCCACCAGAATCAGGCCGGCGACGGCACCTTCCATGACTGTTCCTTCCGTGTTGTCTGGGCGTGACCCAGGCTTTCCTCTAGACGACTTTTGACACGACGGCAGTGGCGCCGTCGATGTGTACGACAGTGACGTTGTCTCCTGGCTCGTAGACATCCTCGGCGTTGTACGGCCGCGCCGTCCAGATTTCGCCGTCGAGTTTCACCTGGCCTTCATGGCGAGCGACCCGGTCGAGCACCAGCGCGCTCTTTCCCTCGAGCTCCTTTGGCCGATCAGGCAGGCCGGTGCCCGCGGCAAACCGGCGGCGCAGTACCGGGCGGACCAGTACCAACAGCAGGACCGAGACCACCAGGAAAACAGCCCCGTCGATCACGTAGTTGTCGAAGATCAGGTTTGAGCCGACGGCGGCAAGGGCTCCACCGCTGAGCATGAGCAGGAACAGATCACCTGTCAGCGCCTCCGCGCCGGCCAGGCCCAGCGCGGCTATTAGCCAGATCAACCAAACGGGCATGGCGTCAGCCTAACGCGTAGCCGACCCAATACGCGGCTAACTATTACACTGCGAGCATCATGTGGTGTCCCAGTGTTTCGTTGTCGGTTTGGGCCAATGCCTGGCTTGCGGGCGCGGCCGCGCCCGACGATGTCCTGGACGCGTTATCGCAATGGGCGCCAAGACATTCCGTCACGGCCTACGACTCGGTGGCGGCCGGCCGCACGGGGCTGCCATGGCCGGACCTCAACCATGCGGGCGCGGTCTCCCTTCTGCAGACGCTGCGCACCGCGGCGGGTCGGGCAGCCGGCGGGCCCTCGATCGGGGTCGCGTTGCCGGTGCCAGGGGATGTGCGGGGCCTTCCCGCCGGCACCCAGTTTCAGCGCGACGCGGTGACGACCGGCGAGGCGATCATCGTCACCCGCGATCCGTCATCCGCGATCGGCTTGGTCCCGGACTTTGAGTATGACGACATCGACGACGACGCGGAGTTCGAACCGGAGCCTTGTGCGCTGTCGTGGACGGTGTACTCGGTGCCGGGCGCACTGGTGCCCGAGTACCTTGACCTCGGCGAAGCCGAGTATGCGTTGCGGTCGGCGGTCCGTTCGGCAGCGGATGCCTTCGGCGCGCTGCGCGCGGGCGCGGCAGGAGCCGACGTGGCCGACCCTCGCGCGCTCGTCGAACAGGTGCTGGAATCCGCGCGGCTGCACCGCATTCCCGACCACGCCCCGACGCGGGCGATGCGGGTCCTGGAGAACGCAGCGCATGTCGACGCGATCATCACCGTCAGCTCCGGATTGATCCCGAGCGGGTTGCATAGCTCGGCGGAGGTGCAGATCGCCAGCGATGCGCTGCGCCCACTGGCCGGTGTGGTGCGCTCGGCACGGATGGCGGCGCTCGGCGCGATTCTGCACTCCGCCTGGCAAAGCTAGCCCGACTGCTCACCAGCCCCATTGCCACCAGGGTCGGTCGTGGCCCCACCCGTAGCCGCCGTGCCACCCGTACCCGCCGTGGTAGCCGTAGCCGCCGCGATAACCGCCTCCGTGATAGCCGCCTCCGCCGTGAAAACCGGCAGGGACACTGGCGATCGCAGCCGGCCGATCCGGCGCGGGATCCGCGGCCGCGGCAGGTGCGGTGGCGATAGCTATCGCGGCAGCACCTGCCGCAATCGCCGATGTGATGGACTTAAGTCCTTTTCGCATAGTGTCACTCCTTCGAAAGCCCTTGTCTTGCTGCGCTTTCCAGAGTGGCTCAGCCATGACCCGAAGGCGTCACGGCTGACCACCAACTGATCCCCCTGCCAGCTGGAATACCGGCAGTTCCCGTTGGCAGGAGGCGAAGACGGGTGCCAGCGTGGACGACACGTTTCGGATGAGAGGCCACTGTAGGAGTCAGCCGGATCACGGCCACCATCGAAGGAGTGCGAACATGCGATTCAAATCGACCTACATCACACCACTGTTGGCGGCCGGGGCTGCCGCTGTCGCGATTGCGGCTGCGCCCGCAGCCGCTGCCGCTCCGACGACGGCCTCGCAACCCAGTACGGCCCAGATGTCCTGCGGCAGCGTGGGCGCGGGAAGCGAATGCATAACGCCCGGCAACGCGCAGATCAATGACTCCCCTCCCGGGGTTGACTACTACCCCTACGGCGGCGAGGGTTTCCTGCTCGGCGGGTTCGGCGGTTTCCACGGCGGACACCGGTAACAGCAGATCACGAATCCTCGACCGGGATTCTCGCGAAAAGTGAAGTCCCGCTGCCGGGAACACTGGAGACTTCCAATTCGCCGCCAAGCGCCTCAACGCGGTCCTTGAGGCCGATGAGCCCAGAGCCTTTGCCCGTGTCGGCCCCGCCGATACCGTCGTCAGCGATTGTCAGGCGGATCTCGGATCCCAAAGCGTCGACGCTCACGTTCACCTCAGACGCTTGTGCGTGCTTGGCAGCGTTTGTGAGCGCTTCGGCCACAACGTAATACGCGGCTACTTCGGCGGACTCAGGCAACCTTCGGTCGACACTGAGGTCAAGCGCAACCGGGACGGTGGAGCGGCGGGCCAGCGTCTTGATCGCCGGGCCGAGTCCACCTCTCGACAGGATCGCCGGGTGGATTCCGCGCGATATCTCCTGCAGATCCTCCGAGACGCCGGTCAAACCGCCGACGATGTCGGAGATCTGCGCCTTCAACGCTGGATGCTCGGGCGGCACCGCCGCCTCGGCGGCGCGCATTTGCAGCCCGAGCGAGACGAGGCGTTGTTGGGCACCGTCGTGCAGGTCGCGTTCGAAACGGCGTCGAGCGCCATCCGCGGCCGCAACGATTCTGGCCCGAGAAGCGGTGAGCTCGGCGCGGGCCTGTGCGTTGGCGATCGCGGTCGCGACCAGGTCCGCGAAGTCGCCGACCCGCATCTCGGTGTCGGCAGGCAGGGGTTCGGGACTCATCGACCCGATGATCGCGGCGCCCCACAGCCGGCCGTTCACCGCGATCGGAGTGCCGACACCCGAGTGCAATCCCAGCTCGCTGATGTACTTTGCATCGCGACCGGCCGCTTCGTCGTGGCTGTCGATCCGGGCCGGGCGCCCTGTTCGCAAGATCGTCGCCGCGACAGTGTCGCCCTGCGCCGAGAACCGTTTGCCGGCAAGCATCTTCTTCGATCCCGGTTCGTCCCGCGCCGCGAGCACGACGGCAGTGCCGTCGGGCTCATAGCGGACCAGAGCCGAATGGTGCACACCCAGGCACCGTGCCAATTCCTGTGCCACCGCCGAGAACACCTCGGAGGAAGGCACCGCATGCGCGACAAGCATCGCGACTCGTCGCAATGCGGCCTGCTGCTCCGCCAGCACATGCAGCTCATCTCGGCTTGACTCGGCTTCCCTGCGCCGTTGATTTGCCTCTGCGGCACGTAACCGCGCCTGACCCACGAGAATGTTGGCCAGAAGGGCAACGGGCAAGAAGATGGCAATGGCCATCGCATCGTCGGGGCCGATCGGGGTGAAGTTTCCGTCGGGCTGCAGGTGAAAGTAGAAGTAGGCAAGACCGCTTGCCAGCGACGTCGTCACAGCGAGCCCGAAACCCCACCCGGCGGAGACCACCAGCACGCCGAGCAAGAAGACCGCACCAAAAGTGTTCTCGGGGGCGGCCTTCCTGAGCAGAAACACCAGAAGCGTCTCCGCCACGATGAACGACGCAGCAACCACGATCCCCAGCCACAGTGGCGGCGCCGTCGGGCGCACCAGCAGCGCCAGCAGCCGCGCACGGGCCCCTGATGTTGATCCCGGCCGGCTAGCCAGCTGTGGCAGTTTGTCTGTCATATCACCCTTGGCGGACTTCGACGTGCCGCAATCTCAATGCTAACCGTCGCACGGTTACCGCTAGCGGGAATGCGCTCCGATGGCCGGCATTGAGAAACTGAATTCATGGTGATGCGAGTCGTGCTGTGCGTTGCCTAATCGTTGATGACAGCGCCTATTTCGTCGACGCAGCGCGCGGTCTGCTCGAGCCACAAGGCATTGCCGTCGTCGGCGTCGCATCGACTTGCGTTGAGGCGCTTGTCCGCTTCGCCGAATTGCAGCCAGATGTGACGCTCATCGACATCGAACTCGGCACGGAAAGCGGCTTTGAACTCGCCGACAGAATCCATCGAGCGGCGGGCCCGACGCCGTCACCGGTGATACTCGTCTCCACGCACGCGGCGCAGGACTTCTCCGACATGATCGCGACGAGTCCAGCTGTGGGGTTCCTGTCAAAGTGGGCCCTTACGCCTGAGGCCATCCGCGATCTCGTACACAGATCAGCGGGCCTCGAGGAAGGTGATCACCGCTAACACCCGGCGGTGATCGTCGGTGGTCTCCGGAAGGTTCAACTTGGTGAGGATGCTCCGCACGTGCTTCTCGACGGTGCCCTCGGTCACCCAAAGCCGGTGAGCGATACCTGCGTTCGAGCGACCCTCGGCCATCAGTGCCAGCACCTCGCGCTCGCGCGGGCTGAGGGCGGCCAGTGGGTCGTCACGTCGACGCGCTGACACCAGCTCCTGCACAAGTGCGGGATCCACGACGGACGCGCCCTTGGCGATCCGCTCGAGCGTGTCGATGAAGTCGGCCACGTCGGTCACTCGGCTCTTGAGTAGATAGCCGATTCCGTGGCCGCTGGCCAGCAGTTCCATCGCATGTTCGACGTCGACGTGCGCCGACAGCACCAGCACGGCGGTTTCGGGAAGCTCCTCGCGGATCACTCGCGCCGCATCGAGCCCTTCAGTGGTATGACTCGGAGGCATCCGGATGTCCGTCACGACCAGCTCGGGCGTCACGTCGCGGACCAGCGTCAACAGCTGCACACCGTCGCCCGCCTGCCCCACGACGTCGAAGCCGGAGCGTTGGAGCAGGCTGGCCAATCCCTCACGAAGCAGGACGTCGTCCTCGGCCACGACCACGCGCACCGGAGCTGTCATGCAACCATCTTGCACTCAAACGGATGCCTAACATCGTCGGTCGAGCGTATCGAGGGAAATCTCCGTACGGAAGTTCATGGCGTGAAACCCATTTCGAACAGTTCACGCCGTAATCTGCGCAGTGCGGAGTGCAGCCTTGACTTCACGGTCCCGTCAGGAATCCCTAGGTCGGCCGCGATCCGCGCCGTCGTCCACCCCAGGAAGTACGAGCGCCGGATCACCGCTCGGTGCTCGGGGGTCAGCCGAGCCATCGCGTTGTCGATCAACTGCCGGTCGAGCATGGCGTTCTCCGCGTCCAAGGAGTCGTGCTCAGGTACGTCCAGGCCCTCGGGTGTGCTCACCTCACTGCGGAACCGTAGGCTGCGGCGTTCGTCGATGATCATGTTGCGCGCGACGGTGAACAGCCATGCCCGCGCGGATCGCTCACTGTCACTGACAACCTCGGGGTGCTGCCATGCACGCAGCAGGGTCTCCTGAACGACGTCCTGAGCGCGGGCCCGGTCACCGGTCAACCGCGTGGCGTATCGCCACAACGCGGCGGCGTGCTCGTCGTAGAGGCCCTCGACCCTGGCGGCAGCCTCGCTGCTATCGGCGAAATCGGTTGTAATAAAGTCTATTTCCACATTGGTCGTCATGCCTTCGCCTTTTCCATGGTTGACGAGACTGGGTCGCGTACACAGCGGGGAGATGGCGACTCCTTGACATCGACACTGCATTCGCGAGGACCAAAGTGCAGGTTGCAGCAACGCTAGTAGTGGCACTACCCGTCTCGATCCTCGAGCATCCGACGCTGCGTGAATATGCCCGCTGAACAGGGGAAAAGGGCTCGGTAGCACTGCGACAGCAACGCCACGGTTCCAGCTAGCTGGGGTCCGGAAATGGGCGCCAGCCACAGCGACAACATCTGGCGGACGGGCAATTGTGGAAACAGGAACGGCGCAACAACCGAATGGGCTACCCACCAAAACCGCTGAGGCACAAAATGAACCGCAACGCCGCGTTGATCGGCCAATTCCTCAGCACGCGCCGGCGTCAGCTCAAACGCTCACACCTGGGCCTGCCTCCCATCGGCGGACGAACGGGCTGCGCACTGCGTCGCGAAGAAGTGGCCTACTTGGCCGGCGTCAGCATCACCTGGTACACGTGGCTCGAACAGGGCCGCAACGTCACGCCGTCGCGGCAGGTAATCGATTCGCTCGCAAGGACTTTGCGGTTGTCGCACGCCGAACATGGCTACCTCTTGTCGCTAGCCGGCTACTGCACTCCGCATCCCGCCGAAGAACCGAGTCCCGGCACCGTCCTTGCTAGCGTCCAGCGGCTGCTCAGCGCGCTCACGGACTACCCGGCGCTGGCGATCGCCCAGGACTGGACCGTGCTGGCATGGAACGCCGCATACGTGGCGCTGTATCCGAACATCGCAACCGTCGCCGCGGCCGACCGCAATTTCCTGTGGCTGCTCTTCACCGACCCCTACCTGCGCACGCTGATGCCGGACTGGGAGTTCACCTGCCAGTACAACGTCGCGTCGTTTCGGGCGGAGGCCGGTGGCCGGCTTGACGAGCCGCCCTTCTCCGAGCTTGTGAGTCGGCTTCTTGCCACCAGCGAGGCGTTCCGCGCCGCATGGGCGGGCTACGACATTGACAGGCTGCCCTCCCGTGAGCGGCTGTTCCGTCACCCCGAGGCCGGTGATCTTCACGTGGAACAACACAGCCTTGCGCCTACCGCCCATCCCGGCCTGCAATTGGTGATGTTCACGCCAGTATCGACCACCGACACCGCCGAGCGGTTACGTCGCCTCCGCCCGGTTTGCAGCTAGCGGGTATCGCCGCGGTCGGGCTGACGGGTAGCGATGTTGGGCGCCAGCGTCGACGACACGGGCGGGCACCGTGGGCGATGGTAGTGCCATGGTCACCTCCCACGAACCACTTCAGGCACCAACCAGACTTGCGAGCCAACCCACGATCGTCGGGATAGGCCCGTTCGACGACGCAGACCACGCGCACCTGCTGGTCACTGCCTTCGCCGCCGTGCGGTGCCGGTACCCAGTGCAACTCGTCCTCCTCGGGACGGGCGTACATCGCGTCGCCGTCTTGCGGCATGTGCTGGCACAGGGTGTCGGCAACAGCGTGCACCTGATCAGGCATTCCAAGGTGCGGTGGTCGGACGTGATCGCCGCCGCGGATATCGTCGTGCCCAGCCCCACAACGGAACCCACGACGTTGCTGGATGTACTGGCACTCGGCCGGCCCGTGGTCGCACCTGCCAACCCGGCAACCGTGCGGATGATCGTCCCGAGCAGTGTTGGACTGGTCTACCGGCCAGACGCCGCGTCAGGAATGGCCGACGCCCTGCTGCGCCTTTTGACCATGCCCGAACTTCGTCACGGAATGGGCTGCCGCGCAACTGAGGTCACGCGGCGATACGCGCTGCACCGTATCCTGCATCAGCCACAGTCAGGCGTACACGCCACACCGTCGATCGAAAATCCGTATAGCGGAACAGGATCCGAAGCACGCAGCCGCGTCGGTTCGCGCCCTTGACGCACCTCGTCGATGAGATCGGCAGCCAGCCGTGCGAACCGCGGGTCAGCGTTGGGCGTGCTGGCCCGCGCAAACGCGATGCCCGCCCGTTGCGCCTGCTGCCGCAGTTCCTGGTCGAGGTCCCACACCACCTCGATGTGATCGGCGACGAACCCGATGGGGCAGATGATCACCGACTTGATGCCGGCTTGGGCCAGCGTCGTCAAGTGGTCGGAGATGTCGGGTTCGAGCCACGGAACCTGCGGTGGTCCGGAACGTGACTGCCACACCTGGTCGTAGTCGTCATAGCCCGCCGCCTCGGCAAC
>NZ_DASSCY010000212.1:0-5606 GCF_035697385.1 Mycobacterium sp.
GACCTATACGGAAATCTGGTCGACGGTCAACTCGCGCCGTCGTCGGACACCGCCGCCCACGCGTATGTCTACCGGCACATGCCGGAGGTGGGCGGCGTGGTGCACACCCACTCCACCTACGCCACCGCATGGGCGGCCCGCGGCGAACCCATCCCGTGCGTACTGACCATGATCGCCGACGAGTTCGGCGGCGACATCCCGGTTGGGCCCTTCGCCCTGATCGGCGACGACTCCATCGGACGCGGCATCGTCGAGGCGTTGCGCGGCAGTCGATCCCGGGCGGTACTCATGCGAAACCACGGTCCGTTCACCGTCGGCCCCGATGCCCGTTCGGCGGTCAAGGCCGCCGTCATGGTCGAAGACGTTGCGCGCACCGTGCACATCGGCAGGCAACTCGGCACCCTCGACCGCATCGAGGGTGACGACGTGACCGCTCTGTTCGACCGCTACCAGAACGTCTACGGCCAGTCGGCCACACCGCAGGAAGGCGCACCATCATGATCGATTCGGGCATGATCGACAGCGAGGTATGGTTCCTCACCGGAAGCCAATCGCTGTACGGACCAGAGACTTTGGACCAGGTAGCTCAGCAGTCTCGTGAGATCGCCGAGCGCCTCGACAGCTGCGCCGAAGTGCCGGTGCGGGTCCGGTGGGTGCCGACTGTGATCAGCGCCGACAACATCGCCGCGGTGATCCGCCAGGCCAACGACAGTGACCAGTGCATCGGAGTGATCGCCTGGATGCACACGTTCTCGCCCGCCAAGATGTGGATCCGTGGTTTGCGGGCCCTGCAGAAACCACTGCTTCATCTGCATACCCAGTTCGGTGTTGAATTGCCTTGGGACAGCATCGATATGGATTTCATGAACCTCAACCAGGCCGCCCACGGCGACCGTGAGTTCGGATATATCCAGTCTCGGCTGTCAATCCCCCGCAAGACCATCGCCGGACACGTCAGTCACGAGCGCACACGCGCGCGTGTGGGTGCGTGGACCCGTGCCGCGCTGGCCAACGCCGCGGTGGCCTCGCTCAAGCTGGCCCGGTTCGGCGACAACATGCGAAACGTCGCGGTGACCGAAGGCGACAAGGTCGAGGCCGAGGCGCACTTCGGCGTCTCGGTGAACGGCTATTCGGTCAATGATCTCTCCGAGGTCGTGCAGCGGGTGTCGGACGCCGAGATCGACAAGCTGGTCCGAGAGTACGAGCAGTCCTACCGGTTGGCACCCGAGCTTCGGCCAGGCGGTGACCGCCACGCATCGCTTCGGCATGGCGCGCAGATCGAAGCGGGGCTGCGGAAGTTCCTGGAAAACGGCGGGTTTCACGCGTTCACCACCAACTTCGAGGACCTCGGCGGGTTGCGGCAGTTGCCCGGCCTTGCCGTGCAGCGACTGATGGCCGACGGCTACGGGTTCGGCGCCGAAGGGGACTGGAAGACCGCGGTGATGCTGCGTGCCGTGAAGGTGATGGCCGACGGGCTGCCTGGCGGTACGTCGTTCATGGAGGACTACACCTACGACCTGACGCCTGGCGCCGAACGCGTCCTCGGGGCACACATGCTCGAAGTGTGCCCATCCATCGCGGCCGACGTGCCCTCGCTGGAGGTGCACCCGCTGTCGATCGGCGGCCGTGAGGACCCCGTCCGGCTGCGGTTCACCGCGGCCCCCGGCGATGCGGTGATCCTCGGTATCAGCGACATGGGATCCCGTTTTCGCCTGGTGGCCAACGAGGTTCGCGTGGTGGATCCGTCGGCACCGCTTCCCCGCCTTCCTGTTGCTTGCGCGGTGTGGGAGCCTCAGCCCAGTTGGTCGGTATCCGCCGAGGCGTGGCTGCTGGCGGGCGCACCTCACCACACCGTGCTGACGACCGCAGTGGGCGTGGACGCCATCGAGGATTTCGCCACGATGAGCGACACCGAGTTGCTGGTGATCGACGCCGACACCACGATGCGCGGATTCGTCCGCGAGTTGAAGTGGAACGACGTGTATCACCATGTCGCGGCGGGACTGTGAGGCCTCGCCGTGAGCAACGACAAGCCGAACAGCACCGGGGGTTCACCGCGGCGACGGCTGGACCGGTTCGACCGTGACCTGCTGACGTTCCTACTGAGCTGGAACCGCTACGGCGGACCTCCAGAAGACGAATGCCTTGTCGAGTTCGGGATGAAGCCTGACAAGGTGCACGAACGATGCATGGAACTAGTGTGCCGCTGTCACCCGAACGCATACCTTGATGCCGAACGCACCCTGCTGCTTCGTGCCGGGGGAATGCTCTTGCCGAACAGGATCAGCGCGAAAAACGGTCCGCGGCCGCGGTGAACAGGCCGAGGGCGAGTCGCTTCGTGCGCCGACCGGTATCGATGAGCACCGTCTTGCCCACGTTGGCGGTTCTGACCGCAACGTCGTCGCCCACCCGGACCGTGCCGCCGGCATCGACGCCGCAATAGACGCCAAGGCACCGCTGCGCTCGAACAGCCACCGCCTTGGTGATGCGGCGGTCGACCTCGATTCCGGGTTGCGCGCGGCTCGGGACAACGCAGCGAACCGTCGGCATCATCACGTCGAGAACTGCTTTCCCGACAACGACTCGCCCGCCGGTCCAGTGCGACTCCGGCAGGCCGTCGTCTGGATTATCAAGCGCCAGTAGCAGATTGGGCCGGAATCGGCGCACGTCCACATCGCTTCCGAGCTCTGCGGCGATGGTCGCCAGGCTCGTTTGGGTCAGCACATGCACAGGTGCCAAATCGACGAACATGCCCGGCGGAGTGGAGTAGCGCGTGAAGTTGACCATGTCTTGGACCCGCACCATCGAGAGATCGGGCAATTTCTCGCCCTCGGCGACACCGAAGGCGGCGCGAAGCCATTCCGGCGACCTCGCATCGGCGCGTCCTTCTTTATTCAGCCGGTGCAGGCTGATGTCCTCAGCCGGCGGCAGCGGAGTCAGCTTGACATCGCGGCCCGCCAGTTCGGAGAGCTTCGCGTGCACGCCGCCGTCGCCGCTGGACAGGACGGTGCCGTCGGGGAAGGCGATCTCGACCTCGGGCGCGTTGCCGGGTCCTGCATCCGGCGGCACGGGCCGCGGGTATCGAGCCGTCGCGGTCAGCAGTACCGGCATTTGGCGGGCTGAAACGGTGACGCCGCGTTCGAGATCGCGGACGGCCCACAGCCGATCGCCGAGGACTCCGCGAGGGCCGATGTGGGCCTGCTCGATCTGCTCACCGCCAAGGGACTTCACCGGATAGCGCCATAGCTGAGCGACATGGCCGATCGTCATGCCGATACCGTACGGCGCGCCGCTAGGTAATCGACTGCAAACCGGTCACGTACCGGCGGGCCAGATCCTGGTAGGCACCGGGGTTGCCGTCGACCCACATCTCTGCCCCGGTGCCCGCAATCGGGCCCTTGACCTTCGCAGGCGCGCCTGTCACCAACACCTCGTCGGGGATTTTCGTGCCGCCGACCACCAGCGAATGCGCCGCGACGAGGCTGCGCGCCCCGATGACCGCGCCGTCGAGCACTGTGGCGTGGTTGGCGAGGACGGCTTGAGGGCCGATATGTGCGCCGTGCACGACGCAGCCGTGCGCCACGGTGGCCCCAGGTCCGACGTCGACCGGAATGCCTGGAGGGGCGTGCAGCACGCAACAGTCCTGCACGTTGGCGCCCTCACGGACGACGATGGGGGCGAAATCGGCGCGAAGTACCGCGTTGAACCACACCGACGCACCCGCCTCGACATGCACATCACCGACCAATGTGGCGGTGGGGGCGATAAACGCGCTGGGATCGATCGTCGGTGATCGTCCCTCGAAGGAGTACAACGGCATCGTCTAGATATACCGCAGGTAAAACGGGTTTAGATTGCGCGCGGGGTGGCAAAAACTGTAACGTGTTCTAGTTAGAGACACCGAAACGGGAGGCCCACCGTGACTACCGAAACCGCAGCCATTCGCGAGATCGACACCGGCGCGCTGCCGGACCGGTACGCGCGCGGCTGGCACTGCCTGGGCCCGGTGAAGGATTACCTGGACGGCAAGCCACACGGCGTCGAGGCCTTCGGCACCAAACTGGTGGTGTTCGCCGACTCCAACGGTGACCTCAAGATCCTCGACGGATACTGCCGCCACATGGGCGGGGACCTGTCTCAGGGCGAAATCAAGGGCGACGAGGTGGCCTGCCCGTTCCACGACTGGCGGTGGGGCGGCGACGGCAAGTGCAAGCTGGTGCCCTACGCCAAGCGCACCCCGCGGTTGGCCCGCACCCGATCCTGGACCACCGACGTGCGCAGCGGCCTGCTCTACGTCTGGCACGACCACGAGGGCAACCCGCCGCCACCTGAGGTCCGTGTTCCGGAGATCCCCGAGTTCTTCAGCGACGAGTGGACCGACTGGCGCTGGAACTCGATCCTGATCGAAGGCGCCAACTGCCGCGAGATCATCGACAACGTCACCGACATGGCGCACTTCTTCTACATCCACTTCGGTTTGCCGACGTACTTCAAGAACGTCTTCGAAGGTCACATCGCCTCGCAGTACCTGCACAACGTCGGCCGGCCGGACGTGAACGACCTGGGCACCTCCTACGGTGAGGCGCACCTGGATTCCGAGGCGTCGTACTTCGGGCCGTCGTTCATGATCAACTGGCTGCACAACAACTACGGCGGCTTCAAGGCAGAGTCGATCCTGATCAACTGCCACTACCCGGTGACGCAGGATTCGTTCGTGCTGCAGTGGGGCGTCATTGTCGAGAAGCCCAAGGGCCTCGACGAGGCGACGACCGAGAAGCTGGCGCGGGTGTTCACCGAAGGTGTCAGCAAGGGCTTCATGCAGGATGTCGAGATCTGGAAGCACAAGACCCGCATCGACAACCCGCTACTGGTCGAAGAGGACGGTGCGGTTTATCAGATGCGCCGGTGGTATCAGCAGTTCTATGTGGATGTCGCCGACGTCACGCCGGATATGACCGACCGCTTCGAGATCGAGGTCGACACCACGGCCGCCAACGAGAAGTGGCACATTGAGGTGGAGGAGAACCTCAAGCGCCAGGCCGAAGAGAAGTCAGAAGGACAGACCACCCAGGTCTGACTATGAGTCCGCGCGAGGAAGCACCAGACGTCGACCGGTTGGCCCGGTCGATGCTGATGCTCTACGGCGCGCACGACGACGATGATCACGAGCACGCCAGCAACGGCGACAGCAAGGGATCTTGGTCTAAGGCACCGGCTTTCGATTCCGACCGTGCGGCGGCGATACGCGAGGCCACTTTGCGGGATCGCGAGCGCTACCTGACGTCGGGCCTGGTTTCGGTCGACTGCCGGTTCTGTCATGTGGCGGTCGACGTGAAGAAGCTCGGGCCGGGGCACACTGCGGTGCAGTGGAACACCGAGGCATCGCAGCGCTGCGCCTACTTCGCCGAAATCCGGGCATCCGGCGGCGATCCCGCCCGCACCAAGTCTTGTCCGAAGTTGGCCGACAGCATCAAACACGCTGTCGCCGAAGGCTGTTTGGAGGAAGCGTCCTCCGCCCCCTCCCCCGGCGACGGCTAGATTTCCCCGCGCGAGCAGACGGAGAATCGCATTACCCGCGGCACTTTTGTGCGATTCTGCGTCTGCTC
>NZ_DASSCY010000213.1:0-26486 GCF_035697385.1 Mycobacterium sp.
GCAGCGCTCGCCAGGCGGGTTGACGCTGGCGCGCCACGACGTCATCGCGGAATCCGAGCAGCGCACGCGAGTTCGTCAGCAGATCGACCAGCGCGGTCCGGTGGGATCATTGGTGGGCCTGCTCATGCGCGGGATGACGAAGCGCTATCTCGGCCTGGAGGCGGCGGGGCTCAAGGCCCGAAGCGAGCAGCGGCACCGTGATGGCCCGGCCTCCTGATCTCGAGCGGCGCCAAAAGCTGCTCGACGCGGTCGTGGAGGAATTCGCGACCGGAGGCATCGGTGACCGGTCACTTCGCGACGTCGCCGCCGCCGTCGGCACCAGTCATCGAATGCTGTTGCACCACTTCGGATCACGCAACGAGCTGCTGCTCGCGATCGTCGAGGAGGTCGAGCGCCGCCAGATGGCCTTACTGCCTGAACTTCCGCAGGAGCCGGCAGAGGCAATCGCCGCGATGTGGGCCAACCTTCGACGGCCCGAGCTGCGCCCGTTCGAGCGCCTCTTCTTCGAGTGCTATGCGCGCGGTGTCCAGGGCGAGCAGCCCTTCGACCGGATGCTGCCTGGCGCCGTCGACACGTGGCTTGCCCACGGCGCGACGGCGGACAGGGCGGTCGATCCGGCGCTGATGCGCCTCGGCCTCGCTGTCGCGCGGGGTCTGCTGCTTGACCTGTTAGCGACCGGCGACGGCGACGGGGTGGACGCGGCAGCGCAGGCCTTCGTAGACCTGGTTCGGCAGGCCAGGGTTTAGCTCCCACGAGCCAACGGGTAGCCCTGTGAGTTCGGGGGGTCAGTGTCCTGACCAGCGCGCCCGCGTCCGTCGTGGGCGTGCCGATCGAAGGAGTCACATGAAGCTCAAGAAAACCGCAGCCAAAGCAGCCCTCGTGGGTGCCCTTGGCATGGCCGCCGCTGGCCTGGGCAGTGGGCTGGCGCAGGCAGATCCGCCCTTCCCGCCTCCGCCACCGTGGCCGATTCCGGGACCGGATCTCGGGCCTGGCGTCAACGTCGGCGCGCCGGGTAACCCGCTGCCGCCGGGACAGGGTTATCTACCGCCTCCGGGACATCGCGATGACCTTGTCGTCCCGATGTGGGCTCCGCCGGCACCCCCGCCGCCGTGGTGGGCGCCGTGGGCTCCGGTCGAGTGGAACTTTGACCTGAATGCCTGGGGCGTCTGGTGGAACGGAGAGTTCAAGACAGCCCCGTTCTGACCTGAGCCGAACGGACGGTCGCCCGGCCACCACGGTCGGGCGACCGTTTCTCGTTCAGGTGAGTCGCTGCCGGACTGCGGCGGCGCTGTCGCTGGTCAGTATCTCGTCGGCGAGGCGCTGGGCGTCGCGACTGTCCACCGCGCGAACGGCCTCCTTGGCCCCGGGAATCGCCGGGGGAGTGACCGATAGCGAATCGACACCCATGCCGATCAGCAGACCGGCGGCCCGCTCATCGGCGGCGAACTCGCCGCACACCGACACCGACGCCTGACCGGCCGCACCCTGGCAAGTCGCCCGAATCAGCTGCAGCAGGCCAGGATCGAACGTGTCCCCGATCGACGCGACCGCTTCGTTGTTACGGTCGGCGGCGAGCGCGTACTGCGTCAGGTCGTTGGTGCCGATGGACAAGAAGTCGACGTGGCGGGCGAACGCAGCGGCCTTGAGCGCGGCCGCGGGTACCTCGACCATCATGCCGACCTGCAGTCCGGACGGATAGCCGCGGCCGGCGCGGTCTACCGCCTCATCCAAAAGTCCGCGCGCGGCGAACAATTCGTCGAGCGTGGCGACCATCGGGAACATCACGCTGACCGGTGTCTGCTGTGCCAGCCGGATCAACGCCAGCAGCTGATCGGCAAGCAGCTCAGGGTGGGCCAACGACAAGCGGATACCGCGGACACCCAGGTAAGGGTTCACCTCGGCCGGTGTCGGTAGGAATTCCAGCGGCTTGTCGCCGCCAACGTCGAGCGTGCGCAATGTGATTCGGCGCCCGTCAAGCGATTCGGCGATCTTGCGATAAACCGCGAATTGTTCTTCGACGTCCGGCGCGTCCTGGCGGCCGAGGAACAAAAACTCGGTGCGCACAAGGCCGACGAAGTCCGCGCCATGGCTGGCGGCGGCCCGTGCGTCGTCCACCGAGCCGACGTTCGCTCCGACTTGCACCGTGATCCCGTCGCGGGTTACCGCGGGCTCAGCGGCAAGGACGTTGGCCTGCTGCTGACGTTGCGCAAGTGCAGCGACCTTGGCATGAAACTCGCGGCGAACATCCTCGGGCGGGTCGACGATGAACTCGCCCCGGCCACCGTCAACCGCGACCGTGGCGCCGTCGGGAATGGACAGCACCGTTGGTCCAGCGCCGACAATCACCGGAATACCCTTCGCCCGCAACAGGATCACGTTGTGTGCGTGAGGGCTGCCGAATGCCAGCAGCACCGCGGCCACGCGCGCCGGGTCCAGCTCGGCGGCCTCCGCGGGGGTCAGGTCCGCTGCAACCAGCACTCCGGTGCGTTCCGTCGATCCGCCGCCGGTGCTGAGCATCGCGCGCAGCACCTGATCTCCGACTGCGCGCACGTCATCGGCCCGTGCCTGCAGGTACGAATCAGGCACGGCCGCGAACTCGCCGGCAAGGTTCTGCACGGCCGCCGACCACGCCGACACCGCTGACTGTCCGCCGTCGATGCGGGCCCGCACATCGTCGAGCAGCGCGGCGTCGTCGAGTAGCAATTGATGGGCGTCGAATATCGACGCCTCCGCCTCGCCGACCTCGCGGGCCGTGCGGGTGCGCAGCTGGCTGATGGTGCGCCGGACCGAGGCGATCGCCTTGCTGAGGCGGCGCCACTCGACGGCAGGCGTCTCGGCGGGCGTGTCCGGAATGGTGATGGCACCCAGCCGCGCCGAGCGGGCGGGCCCGATCCCCAGGCCGGGCGCGGCGCCGATCGGTGCGTGCGGCGCTAGCGGTGCAGGCGCCGGCGTCGTTTCGACCGGCGCCTCGTCGAAGTTCCGCGCGGCCAGCGACAGGATGTGGTCAAGCGTCTCTGCCGCTTGGCTGCCGGACACCCGGACCTCGACCTCGTCACCGGAGCGCACCCCAAGCGTCGCAAGCTTCGAAAGGCTGCCTGCGTCAACCCATTCCGATTCGGTGCGGCGGTTGCGGATCCGCGCGCGGGCGTCCCGGCGGCGCACCTCCTGGACTAGTCGCGCGGCGGGCCGTGCGTGCAGGCCGTGCGGGTTGGCGACGACGAAGTTGCCCGTCAGCTCGTCGGAATCGCTCTCCACCTCGGCTGAGGCGTCGACGGGTGCCGAGCCTAGGTGCCCGATCTTGCCGGCTAGCGCGCCCGCCGCTTCGGCGGCGACCTCTGCAGTCGGCGCGCCACTGGCCGCCGCCACCGCCGCGACGACCAACCCCTCGACGAGGGGAGCGGGGCACAGCACCACCCGATCGCGGACATCGTCGTCGAGCAGTTCCAGCGCCAGTTCGGCCGACAGCACCGCACTGCCGAGATCCATCAGCACCACGACACCGGCGCCCTGGTCTGCCGAGTTAATGGCGTCGACGATCTGCGCGGCGTCGGTACCGAAGGTGGTCTCATCAAGACCAGCGGCGACCGCGATGCGAATTTGCTTGCCGTGCAACATCTCCTGGGCCAGCGCGACCGAGGCGCGGGCCAAGGCCCGGCTGTGTGAGACGACGACGAGTCCGACGGTCACCACATCACCGCCCTGCTGCGAACGCGGTTGTTGCGGCCGCGATGAGCATCGCCGCAGACGTCGCGCCTGGGTCGATATGGCCGACGCTGCGCTGCCCGAGATAACTGGCGCGGCCCTTGCGGGCGACCATCGATTCAGTTGCATCCCTGCCGCTTTCGGCTGCCGAGGTCGCTTCCGTCAGCGCTGCGTCAAGAGCGGAGCCGGATGCTAGCGCCGCATCGAGCGCATCCAACGCGGGTGCCAGTGCGTCGAACATCGTCTTGTCGCCAGCCTCGGCGCGGCCACGCTGTACGACGCCCTCGACGCCTGCGCGCAATGCCTTGGCGAAGCCGGCCGCGTCGACGCTGTCACCGCTGCCCAGCGCGCCGGCCATCCGCAGGAAGAAGGTGCCGTACAACGGCCCGCTGGCTCCGCCGACCGACTTCACGAGCGTCATGCCGACCTGCTTGCACAGCGCGGCCATGTCGGCGGGTGCCGACTCGTCGAGCGCGCCCACTACCGCCGTCATGCCGCGTTCCATGTTGATGCCGTGGTCGGCGTCGCCGATGGCCGCGTCGAGATCCGAGAGCAGTTGGGCGTTTTCACCGATCACGCGGGCGTACTCACGAATCCATGCGGTGAACTGGGCGAGGTCCATCAGCATCCCCTCCTCAGGGCCGGGGTGTTCACAGGGTGGTCCCACAACCGCAGCAGCTCCTCGTCCGCGCGCAGCACCGTGACCGAGCATCCCGCCATATCCAGGCTGGTGATGTACGGGCCCACCAGCGAACGCGCGACTCTGACGCCGGCCTTGTCGAGGATGGCCGCGAATTCGGAGTACATGACGTACAACTCGATCAGCGGGGTGGCGCCCATGCTGTTGACGAACAACACCACCCCGTCGTCCCCGGCGAAGTCGAGGTCGGTCAGCACCGGTTCGAGCATGAGTTCGGCCACCGCCCGCGCAGGCTGTACCGGCATCCGCTCGCGGCCGGGTTCGCCGTGAATGCCGATGCCCATCTCGATCTCGTTGTCCGACAGCTCAAACGTCGGATGACCGACGGCCGGCACAGTGCACGACGTCAGTGCCACGCCCATGCTGCGGGACGCGGCGTTGACCCGTCGCGCGATATTGGCGACGTCCGACAGGCTGCGTCCCTGATCCGCGGCGGCGCCGGCGATCTTCTCTACCAACACGGTCGCGCCGACCCCGCGTCGGCCAGCGGTGAACGTGCTGTCCTGCACGGCGACATCGTCGTCGACGACAACCGACTCGACGCTGATGCCTTCGGCGTCGGCCAGCTCGGCGGCCATCTCGAAGTTCATCACGTCGCCGGTGTAGTTCTTCACGATGTGCAGTACACCCGCGCCGCCGTCGACGTTCTTGGTGGCCTCCAGCATCTGGTCGGGTACTGGCGAGGTGAAAACCTCACCGGCACAAGCCGCGTCGAGCATGCCCTGTCCGACAAAGCCGCCGTGCAGCGGTTCGTGACCGGAGCCACCGCCGGAGATCAGCCCGACCTTGCCGGGTATCGGCGCGTCACCGCGATAGATGATCCGATTGGTGTGGTCGATGCGCAGTTCGGGATGTGCGACGGCCATGCCGCGCAGCGCCTCGCTGATGACATCGGCGGGATCGTTGATGAGCTTCTTCATGTCTGGGCTCCTCAGGCTGCGGTGGTGGCGGGGACGGCGACTGGCTCCGGTATTGCGTCGGCGCGGGTGCGGGAGATCGCGACATAGGCGAATGCTGCGAGCACACCTGCGAGAAGTTCAGCGGCCAGGTAGACCGGCAGCTGACCCCAGGACACCGAGCCGCCGGCGATCTGCTGGACGAGCATCGGGCCGAACGTGCGGGCCGGGTTGATCGACGCGCCCGTGGTGGGTGCCACCGGGATGATCGCCGCGAACACCACCAAACCGATAGCGACACCGGCGAATCCCACCGAGGCCTTGCGGTGTATCACGCCGAAGACGGTGAACACGAGAATGAACGTACCCACGAATTCGGCGAAAAAGGCCTGGACCGCACTGACATCTGCGGAATAGGTCGCGACGCCAAGGCCGGCGTCGCGGGCAGCCGTGCCGAGCACGCCGAGGATGGCAGCTGCGCCGACGATCGCTCCGACGGCCTGCGCGGCGATGTAGGCCGGCACCCGCGACCACGGGAACTTGCCGGTGACCGCGAGGCCAAGGGTGACCGCCGGGTTGATGTGGTTGCCCGAGATGTGCCCGAGCGCGTAGACGGTGGCCACGACGACCGTGGCGAACGCGAACGAGATCATGCCCAAATCGGCCATCGTGAACGGTGCGTCCCCGTTGATGATGATCGTCGCGGGCACCGACCCGACGCCGATGAACACCAGGAAGGCGGTGCCGAGCGCTTCGGCGGCGAGTTTCTGGGTGATCGAAGGTTCGTCCATGAATCTTCTCCTGAGACTTTGGGCAACGCCCGGCTGCCGTCTGGTGGTCGACTATCTCGGATCACATTCGACATTATCGAATGTGATCTGGAACATACGCTTATGCTTCGGGCTACACAAGAGTCGATATCGGTGAAAGCGAGGGCACGATGATCCAGGCGGTGGATCGTGCGCTGCGCATCCTCACCGTGCTGCAGGGCGGGCGGCGGATGAGCCTTGGCGAGATCGCGACCGCCATCGACTTGGCGCCATCGACCGTCCACGGCCTGATCCGCACACTGCTGGCGCACGGCATGGTCCAGCAGGAAATTGACTCCGGGCGGTACCGGCTCGGGCCGGCAACGCTGCGGCTCGGAAACGTCTACCTCGACACGCTCGAACTGCGCTCACGGGTGGCGATCTGGGCGGAAGGGCTGGCGCGGCGCACGGGCTGCGCGGTGCGAACCGCAGTGCTGCTCTTCGACGAGGTCGTCGTCGTCGCACATGAACCTCGTCCGGATGGAACGCGGCAGATGCAGGAGGTCGGCATCGTGATCCCGGCGCACGCCAGCGCACTGGGTAAGGCGCTGTTGGCGTTCCAATCCGACTACAAGGCCGACGAGCTACGAAGCATGACGGGTGAGACGATCACCGATCCGGGTGCACTGGCCGACCAGTTGGAGCAGATCCGCTCGACCGGAATCGCAACGGAGGTCGAGGAGGCGGTTCTGGGTGAATGCGCTGCGGCTGCACCGGTTTTCGACTCGACGGAGGAAGCGGCCGGTGCGATCGCGCTGGTCGTGCCTGCTGCGCGTTGGCCGCTGACCGCCGAGGCGATCGATGCGCTGCGCGATACCGCCCGCACCGTTTCCCGCGAGCTCGGCGCGCCGGTGTGGCCACCCCGCCGGTAACCTTCGGCGCCGAATTACTTGGTGATGGCCAGCACCTCTGCGCCGGGCAGCGATGCCAGCACTCCCGTCGCTGCGAGAAGTTTGGAACCGCGGATGCCGCTGCCGATGATCACCCGCTGCTGATCGACCACGTTCTGGTCAACGAGTATCGGCCAGTCGGCGGGAAGGCCGACGGGCGTGATGCCGCCGTACTCCATTGCGGTGAGCGATACCGCTGTGTCCATTGGCGCAAATGAAATCTTGCGAGCGCCAAGGTGTTTGCGGACGATGCCGTTGACGTCGGCGCGCGTGGTGGCGAGGACGATGCAGGCCGCGTGCCACGTCCGCTCGGCGCGCTTGGCTTCCACCACGACGCAGTTGGCCGAGATGTCCAGACCGATGTCATAGTGCTCGCAGAAGGCCGCGGTATCGGCAAGCGAGGGGTCGATCGCGCTGACCCACAGCCCATCGCCGCCGAGGTACCGGCGGACCGGAGCGGCGACCAGGTCGGGCGCCTCGCTCGCTGCGACAAACGTCAGCTTTCCCAACTGCACGGTTACTCCTCGCTGCTGAGCCGGTTGCCGATGAAGTCCAGCAGCCGTGGATCGTCGGAGGTGAACCGCTCAACCTCTTCGCCGCCATCGCAGCGCAGCAATGCAACCGTCACTCCGCTGCGGTTCCTGGACATCACCTGCCAGACCGCGCCGGCGTCCTGCCAGCGCTGAAGTTCTGCGACACGATCGACGTCCATCTCTCTACGATTCCACCGTAGGCTGCTGGCCGTGGAGGCAGCACACGCCGTCGCGGCATCCGCGACTCTCGTCTGGCTGGGCATGGTGCTGGCGATCTCGTTCATCGAAGCCCCGCTGAAGTTCCGTGCTCCCGGCGTCACCCTGCAGATCGGGCTGGGCATTGGGCGCTTGGTGTTTCGCGCACTCAACGCCTGTGAGCTCGCGCTGGCAACAGCCATCATCGTGTCCTTCGTCGTCCGACCGCCGACGACGGGAATCGCCGTCGCGGCAGGCATCGCCGTCGTCGCCCTGCTCGCGCAGGTGCTGATCGTTCGTCCCCGGCTCGCCCGTCGCTCCGAGGCCGTGCTCGCCGGGGACGACGCGCCGCGGTCGCGGGCGCACTGGGCGTACGTCGGCCTCGAAATTCCGAAGGTGATTGCGCTGCTCATCGCGGGGATCTTGCTGCTTGCCACGTGAGACCATCGCCAGATGACCGTCGTTCTCGCGGTGCGCTGCGCCGACGGGCTGGTGATGGCGTCCGATTCGCAGATCACCGACCCCGTTCGGGGCCTGAGCTATCCCGCGCAGAAACTGCACCCGCTGGGTCGGCATGCTGCGTGGGGCGGTAGTGGTTCGCGTGCGGTGCTGCACGATCTCGAGCAGATCTTCGACGCGGAACCGGACACGATCGTCGAAGCGTCCGACATCGGCCATGCGTTGCAGGAACGCGTGCTGCCGGTGCTCAAGCGCCACTACGCGAATTTCATCGCCGACGTGCCAGGCGGCAAGCCCGGCGCAACCCCCTCGACCTATGTCTTGGCCGCTGGCTACGCAGGCGAACGGCCGTTCATCGTGGACGTGGATCCACACGGCCTTATCGGGCACTACGAAGAGACCGGGTTCCAGGCGGTCGGTAGCGGTTCGCCGATGGCGCAGCAGGCGTATGCACTCTTGGCGCATTTCCAGATGGCCGAGCGCGGCGTCGATTACGGCGTCGTCGCCGCACTGCGGGTCCTCGATGCGCTGGACACCTCTTCGCCTAGTGTTGGCGGCCCGATGGACATCTGCCGCATCACGCCCGAGGGCGCGCAACACCTCGACGAGGACGACATCGCGCAGGTTCGCGCCAGCGTCGGGCGTTGGGTCGAGCTCGAGCAGCGCGCGCTTGACGAATTGTTCGATTGATCGCCGATGGGCTAGCCGGCCAGTTCCTGTACCCGGCTACCCCATCGGCCTGCAGATCGCCGTCGGCGGTGTCGTAGTACGCGCTGTCGAGGTGAACGGTGCTCCGCTCCACGTCGGCGCCCGCCACGATGTCGTCGAGGCGGGGCAGCGCGAAATGCTCGTCGACTTCCCACTTCAGGTCGCGTTCCAGCACTTCCTCCACGGCCTGAGGCTCCCCGGAACCGGTGCTGGTGAAACATCGATAGGTAGGTAAACCTACCCTCACTAACTGCGGTAGGCTCGGCTGTCGATGACCGACATTGACGAGGCGCTCAAACCCGTCCTACCGCGCGAGTTGCCCTCCGTTTCCGATTCCGTGCGTGCGGTGGGCGCACCGCCGACGCCGATCCTGGCCGAGCCGTACGCGATCCGGCTCGCCGATCCCGACGGCGACGCCGAGATGATCTCGGAGTGGATGAATCGCCCACATCTGGCGGAGGCGTGGGAGTACGACTGGCCGCCGCAGCGATGGCACCGTTACCTGCGCGCGCAACTCGACGGCGAGTATTCCCGTCCGTTCATCGGCAGCTTCCGCGGCGCGCCGTTCGGCTACATCGAACTGTACCGAGCGGCAAAGGATTCCATCGCCCCACGCTATGACGCTGAGCCCCATGACATCGGGTTGCACGCGGCGATCGCGGAATTGAAGTTCGTCAACCGCGGCATCGGCCCTATCTTGTTGCCCCGCTTGGTTGCCAGTGTCTTCGAGCTCGAACCGCAGTGTCGGCGCATCATGTTCGATCCGGACCATCGCAACAGCGGCGCGCGCCGGCTCTGCGAATACGCCGGGTGCACCTTCCTCGGCGAACACGACATGTCGAACCGGCGAATGGCCCTGTACGCCCTGCCACGATCGCCTTCCGACGCAACCGCCGTCGACTAGCGTTGGCGGCATGAAGAAGCCGCTGCTGTGGGGCCTTGGCGTCGTGATCCTCGTGATTGTCATCGCAGTGGCGGCGGGGCCGTGGCTTTACCGCGAATTCATCGCCGGTGACGCTGATCCCGAACTCGCCCTGCCCAGCCAGACGCAGTCCGCGACCACCGATGTCGACGGCACGTGGACTGTGGTTCCGGGCCCCAGCGAGGACGCCAAGCGCACCCAGGCCGGCTATCGCGTCGACGAGGTGCTTCGCGGCTCACCACTCACGGTGAACGGACGGACGCCGCAGGTGACGGGGCAGGCCGTGGTCGCAGGCTCGAAGCTCGAGACTGCCTCGTTCACCGTCGACGTCGCATCGATCACCTCACCGGAGAGCGCACGCGACAACCAGTTTCGCGGCGCAGAAATACTTGACACCGCGCGGTTTCCGACTGCTGAGTTCCGCGTGACACAACCCGTCGATGTCGCGGCTGCGCCGGAGACCGGGGCCGCTATCACGCTCAATGTGCCCGCCAGCCTGACGATCAAGGGCGTCACCCGCGACGTCACCGCGAAGGTGGACGTTCAGCGGGCCGGGGAAACGATCATCGCCGCCGGCTCGGTCCCGGTCACCTGGATCGACTTCAACGTCACGCCACCGGATTTCGCGGGGTTCGTCACGGTCCAGCCAACCGGCTCCATCGAGTTCTTGGTCAACCTTGCCAAGCAGTAGCAGTCAGGGCAGCTGATTGAATTCGGCGTAGCCGTCGTAGTCCGGCTTCATCGCCGCGGCCACCAGCTCCCACAGCACCTCGTCGGTGCCGCCGCCCACACGGGCAAGCTTCATGTCGCGCCACCACCTGCCCAGTGGCGTCTCGTCGACGAGATAGCCGGAACCCCCGAAGATGTGCATGCACTCGTTCATCACCTCTTCGCCGAGGCGGGCGGCGCTGACTTTCATAGCCGCGGCAGCGCGAAGGTCCAGCTTGCCCGTTGCGGCTATGCCGTCGAGGGCGAAGCGCAGCATGTCGACGCGCGCCTGCAGGTCTGCGACGCGCAACCGCAGCGCCTGGTGCTCGTACAACGTGTGGCCAAATTGCCGACGGGTCATCATGCGGGCCAACGTGATTCCGATGACGCGCTGGGAAGACGTCGATATCAGGCCGGCCACCGACATCCGCTCTTGTGCCAGGCCCCAGGAGATCGCGGCCAGACCAATACCCGCACGGGCGACCAGGGCGTCGGCGGGAACCCATGTGTCGATGTGCACGGCGGCGGTGTCCAGGGGACCGGCGCCGAGCTTCCGGTACGGCGTCTGAATCTCGCACTGCGCCAGCGGAACGGCCACCACGACCACTCCGCCGTGCTTGCTGTTCGGATCGTGGTCGACGCTGCGGGCCACGGCCATGACGTGGTCGGCGATCGGAGACAGCGAAACGAACTTCTTGATGCCCTTGACTTCGAAGCCGTCTCGGACGGAACGCACCTCCGTACCGACGATCTGCAGGTCCGACCCGCCTGACTGCTCGGAGGCGCCGATGCACAGCACCGCCTCGCCGCGGATGGCCTTCTCGGCGATGTCCTTCAGATAGTCCGACTTGCCGAAGCGGCGCAGAATCGCGATCGCCGAGTCATGCAGCCCCACACCGACGCCGATGCCGGCCGAGCCCAACTGGCCCAGCTTCCTCGCCAACGCGATGACCTTGGCGACGTCGGACTGCTGCTGGCCGGCCGGCCACTTCTGCGCGAATACGCCTGATTCGCCTAGGTATTCGATGAGCTTACGGGGAAAGCGTTCGGTCTCTTCGGCTTCCGCCGTCCATCTGATCACCCGGTCGTCGAAGACTCGCTCGAGTAGCTCGTCGTAGTCCTCGGTCGGCGGCGCCTCCGGTGCGTCGGTCGTGGCCGTCACCGGCTGACCCCCTCCAGCGTGCGCTTGACCTCCAGCCGGCGCAGCTTGCCCGACGAAGTGCGGGGGAGCGAGCCGGGTTTCAGGAACACCACGTCGGCTGGCACCACACCGCATTCCGATGCGACGCGCGCGACCACAGCGCTGCGCGCAGCGGGTTCGTCGTCGCCTTTGAATTCCGCGGCGATGACGAGCCCTGGGCGCGCCGACGCCTCGCCGGTTCCGATCGCTACGACGCAGCCGTCACGGACCCCGTCGATTTGGGCGGCGATGCGTTCGATCTCGGTGGGGAACACGTTGCGGCCCGCCACCGTGATGAGTTCCTTCGCACGACCGCAGACCACCAGCCCGTCGTCAGTGAGATAGCCGAGATCGCCGGTGGGCAGCCAACTCTGAGGGTCGAGCGGCGCCTGGCCGAGATACCCCGTCATCAGTGAAGTGCCACGGATCTCGATCTCGCCGACCTTACGGCCGACCACATCGGTGGCATGAGGCTGGTCGGTGTTCAACCGCACCTCCATGCCGGGGATGGGATGGCCGAGCACCGCGTAGCGGCGGGTCGCCTCACCCGCGTCGCTGGTGACGGTGACGTCGTCGACCTTCAGGCCCGAGAACGGCTCGGGAATGGTGACCGCACAAGTGGATTCGGCCAAGCCGTATGACGGGGCCAGCGAGGTCGGGTCGAAGCCGAACCTGGCCATCTCGTCGGAGAAGCGCTGATAACCCTCGCAATCGACGGGTTCGCCGCCGTTGAGAGTGAAGCCGAGATTGCTCAGATCGTATCCGGACAGGCTGCTCGCATACTTGCCGATCAAATTGAACGCCATGTTCGGAGCCGCCGTCATGGTGGCCTTGCTTTCGGTGAGCCACTTGAGCCAGCCGAACGGATTGCCGGCGAAGGCCGGCGTCGGTGCCTGCCACAGCTCCGCCTGACCCAGTACAGCGACGAGGACGAAGGCCAATCCCATGTCGTGGTAGATCGGCAACCAGCTGTGGAAACGACTGCGATGATCGACGTTGACCCGGGTGACCAAGCCGCGCAGGTTCGCCAGTGACGCGGCGGGCGAAATCTGGGCGGTCCGAGGCGTCCCCGTCGAGCCGGCAGTGCCCTGCAGGATCGAGGTCTCGGCGCTGTCGGGGCCGCGGAATGTGGTCGACCGGCGCGCGTGGGCAACCTCGGCGAGGTCGTGCACGACGATCCCGTCGGTGTGTTTGCTTAACAGCTCCAGTTCGGCGCCGTGACTGAAGACCGTCGACACGTCGCTTGAGCGGAACCGGTCCAGGGTGGCTTGTGCCCATTGGTCGGGATCGGCGCGCCGGATGGGGCCGGGCAGGATCGAGACCGCTGCCCCAGCGAAGAAGGTGCCCGGGATCGCAGCGATGAACTCCACGGTCGGGTCACCCACCAGACCGACCGCTTTGGCTCCGTCGCCGGTGATGCGCTCGGCGACGTTCTCCGCGCGCGCGTGGACCTCCTGCCAAGGATGGTGGGCCCACTCGCCGCTTGCGGTATCCAGCACCGACAGCTTGGTCGGGGCACTAGTCATCGCGGCCGACAGGGCCGCGGCCAGCTCGGTCACGGGTTCGTCTGCGCGGCAGGCGCTTTTGCCAGAATGGCCGCTTCGAGGTCGCCGACGGTATTGCAGCTGAACAGATCCTCCTCGGACAGCGCCACGCCGAGGCGATCTTCGATGGCGACCATTCCGACCGCGAACGCCACCGAGTCGAGGCCCACGTCGTCGACCAAGTGGGAGTCACGGGTGATGCGACGCATGTCGACATTCATGTCGTCGCGCAAGATTTCGGAGAGGGCGACGCTCACGGCTTCTGGAGTAGACGGCTTCACGGCGAGGGACGCTACACAAAAATCCAGTGTTAGGCTAGGCTTACCTCTACGACGTTCATGGGCCGTGAGAGGCCAGGTCAAGGCTGCCAATCCGCTCGCCGCCGTCGATCGACACCAACGCGGGCACCAGCTCGCTGGTCACCAATCCGTGCCCGCCGGTGAGTTGATCGACGATGTCGAAGCTGGCCGCGATTCGCTCGGGGGAGTCGACGACGACCGTGGTGACTGGGACGCCGCGGGCGAGCTGAATCAACCTGTCGCCGTGCGGTTTACGGTCACCGTGAAAGCCCCAGATGCCGCGCAGCACCGTCGCGCCGCTCGCCGCGCGGGACTCGCGAAGCTGCCTGACGATTGCGCGGTGGATCGGGATGCCGTCGTGCAGTGCGGCCTCGGCGGTGTAGATCATCAGCTTCTGCCAGAGGGCATGCCCGTCCTCATCGGTCGGCGGCAGCGCGGCAGGGCGGGTCAGCAGCTCGCCGTCGCGTTTGCACAGCTGGACGCGTTCCACCGTCATGAGGGCGTCGCGCACCAGGACCGCGAGTTCGGGAATCGCGGTGTCGACCTGGCGGCCGGTCCCGACAGCGATGACCATCACCGGGATGTCGGAATTGCGGCTGAAGAAACGAGCGCGCTGACGCTCCCCGCCCTTGGTGCCGTCGACGCCGAGAAACACTGAGGCGCCGGCGAATCCATTGCGGTGCAGCACGTCACACACGGCGCGGTACGCAGGGTGCCCGGCGGCCCGCTCTTGGCGGCCGAGATAGATCGTGAGCTTGGCGGTTTCCGGCACGGCCGGTGACGTGCTCGACAGCGAGGCCCGCTCGAGGGTGATCAGTCCGCGCGTGGTCATAGCGACGACTTGGCCGGCGATCGGAGCGATGGTAGCGGCGGTGTCGACTGCGGCGACGGCAATCGGCGGGTCCTCGGACATGCTCAACAATTGATCGCTGCGCAGTTGATGGTGCGGCCCGAAGCTCGCGATACCGCGCAGCACGACGCTGGTTGCCACCGCATTTCGGCCGTACAGATCGAGCAATGCGTCGGCGAGGAAACGGTTTTCGGTGCGCAAGCGCTCAGCGACGTAGACCGTCAGCTTGAGATAGTCGTCGGTCACAGGCGGGCTCCGATCGACAAGCCGAGCCATGCGGCGGCCAGGCCGAGCGCGAGGCTGACGACGATGTTGGCCACCGCCGGCCAAATCTGACGCTCTTCGGTCAACCGCTGGGTTTCCAGCATCCACGTCGAGAAGGTGGTGTAGGAGCCGACGAACGCGGTGCCGACCAGCAGCGCGAGGTGCGGAGTGAGCGCCAATCCGGCCAGGAAACCCAGAAGCAGTGCGCCGCTGACGTTCACCACCAGCGTGCCGAACGGAAAGGGGCGGGCAACCCGACCCGACACGGCGCGGTCGATCAGGAAGCGCAGCACCGCACCGACACCGCCGAGCAGCATCACACCGGCCCATACCGCCGCGGTCATCCCCGCACCCGGGCCCGACGCACCAGCGCGGTGGCGATGTAGGCCGCAAGCAGGCCGACGGTGATGCTCGCGGTGAAGTAGCCGATGGCCAGGCCGTAGTGGTGGTGTTCGAGCATCTTGAGGATCTCGACCTGCATGGTGGAAAACGTGGTCAGGCCGCCGCAGAGGCCGGTCCCCAGCAGCGGACGGCGGTAACTCGACACGGGTAACCGCTCCAGGAGCCGGGTGGTGAAGTAGCCGAGCAGGAACGCGCCGACGATGTTGACGACGAAGGTCGGCCACGGCCAGCGCCCCGGGTCTGGCGCGGCAAGCGTCTCGAACGCCGCCCGCGCGAGGGTGCCCAGTGCTCCGCCGACGAACACGGCGGCCAGCTCGCGCCCGTCGAAACTGAACATGAGCCAAAGTATCGCCGTCGAGCTTTCGAGCGGGCGTACGACGCGACTGTTCGAGGAGCAGAATCGGGGACATGGCTGCGAACCCACGTGCCGGCCAGCCGGCGCAACCCGAAGACCTCATCGATGTGGCACAGGTGGTGACGGCCTACTACACCGTCGAACCCGATCCGGACAACGTCGATCAGCAGGTCGTGTTCGGCACATCCGGGCATCGCGGGTCGAGCCTGGACGCGGCGTTCAACGAGGCGCACATCATGGCGACCACGCAGGCCATCGTCGAGTACCGCGCGGGCCAGGGCACCACCGGTCCGCTGTTCATCGGCCGCGACACGCATGCGCTGTCGGAGCCGGCGTGGGCGTCGGCGCTGGAAGTGCTGGCCGCCAACGACGTTGTGGCCATGATCGATTCGGCGGACCGCTACACCCCGACGCCGGCGGTCAGCCACTCCATCCTGGCCTTCAACCGGGACCGTGACGGCGATCTGGCCGACGGGATCGTGGTCACGCCATCACACAACCCGCCGCGCGACGGCGGCTTCAAGTACAACCCACCCAATGGTGGGCCTGCCGATACCGACGCCACCAGTGTGATCGCCAAACGCGCCAACGAGATCTTGCGTGACGGGCTCAAAGGGGTGAAGCGGGTCCCACTGGCCCGCGCGCTGCAGAGCGCGCAGCGCCACGACTACCTGGACGCCTATGTCGAGGACCTGCCCAACGTGGTCGACATCCACGCCATCCGAGCGGAAGGGATTCGGATTGGCGCCGACCCGCTCGGCGGGGCCAGCGTCGACTACTGGGGTGCGATCGCCGAGCGGCACGACCTGCAGCTCACGGTGGTCAACCCGCTTGTCGACGCGACGTGGCGGTTCATGACGCTCGACACCGACGGCAAGATCCGGATGGACTGCAGCTCGCCCAACGCGATGGCGTCCCTAATCGCCAACCGCGACAAGTACCAGATCGCGACCGGCAACGACGCCGACTCCGATCGGCACGGCATCGTGACGCCCGACGGCGGGCTGCTGAACCCCAACCACTATCTGGCCGTGGCGATCGACTACCTGTACACCAACCGACCGTCGTGGCCGACATCGACCGCGGTGGGCAAGACCGCGGTCAGCTCGTCGATCATCGATCGAGTGGTCGGAGGTCTGGGCCGCAAGTTGCTCGAAGTGCCGGTGGGCTTCAAGTGGTTCGTCGACGGATTGCTCAGCGGGACAATAGGTTTCGGCGGGGAGGAGAGCGCGGGCGCGTCGTTCCTCCGTCGTGACGGATCGGTGTGGACGACCGACAAGGACGGCATCATCTTGGCGTTGCTCGCATCGGAGATCCTCGCCGTGACCGGATCGACGCCGTCGCAGCGGTACCAGGCGCTCGCCGAAAAATACGGTGCGCCAACGTATGCCCGCATTGACGCGCCAGCCGATCGGGAGCAGAAGGCTCGCTTGGCCAAGCTTTCGCCCGATCAGGTGACCGCGACGGAGCTGGCGGGCGAGGAGATCACCGCCAAGCTGACCACCGCGCCGGGTAACGGCGCAGGGCTGGGCGGGTTGAAGGTGACCACTGAGAACGCGTGGTTCGCCGCTCGGCCGTCGGGCACCGAGGACGTGTACAAGATCTACGCCGAATCGTTCCGGGGTCCGGAGCATCTGGCCGAGGTGCAGGAAGCGGCCAAGGAAGTGGTCAATAAGGTCATTACGTGAGCTCGTCCGCGGAGGGTGACTGTTCGGCCCCGGCAACCCCGAAGAAGCAGCGCCTGCCCAACGAAGTCTGGGTACTGATCTCGTCGAACGCGGTCATCGCCTTGGGCTACGGCGTGGTGTCGCCGGTATTGCCGCAGTATGCCCGCAACTACGGCGTGAGTATCAGCGCGGCGACGTTCGTGATCACGGCTTTCGCGGTGATGAGGCTGTGTTTCGCACCGGCGACGGGCCTGCTGATTCAGCGGTTGGGGGAGCGGCGCGTCTACGTCAGCGGCATCCTGATCGTGGCGGTGACCACCGCCGCGTGCGCGTTCGCCGAGACGTACTGGCAGCTGCTGCTCTACCGCTCGCTCGGCGGAATCGGCTCAACGATGTTCTTCGTCTCTGCGCTCGGGTTGATGATCCGGATCAGTCCAGAGGACGCCCGCGGCCGAGTGGCGGGGATGTTCTCGACGTCGTTCCTGTTGGGCTCGGTCGGCGGACCTGTTTTGGGCGCGGCCACAGTGGGACTTGGGTTGGGCGCGCCATTCATCATCTACGGCATCTCGTTGATGATTGCCGCAGCAGTCGTGTTCTTCAGCCTGCGAAACTCGTCGTTGGCGGCGCCTGCGCAGCAGAGCGAGCCGACGGTGACCGTACGAGTGGCGTTGCGGCAGCGTGCGTATCGGGCCGCGTTGCTGTCGAATTTCGCGATGGGCTGGTCGGTGTTCGGCCTGCGGATGGCGCTGGTGCCGTTGTTCGTCGCCGAAGCCCTCGACCAGGGTCCAGGCGTCGCCGGCCTGACCCTGGCGGTGTTCGCGCTGGGCAACGTGTCAGCGGTGTTTCCCAGCGGCTATCTGTCGGACCGGGTTGGGCGGCGCACGCTGTTGATCATCGGGCTGTCGGTGTCGGCCGTCGCGACCGCGGTGGTGGGATTCTCGGCGTCATTGCCGCTGTTCCTTGCGGGCGCATACGTGGCGGGTGCGGCATCCGGGATGTTCAGCTCGCCGCAGCAGGCGGCGGTCGCCGACATCATCGGCAGCAAGGCCCGCGCCGGAACGGCCATCGCGACGTTTCAGATGATGGCCGACCTGGGCTCGATCATGGGCTCACTCATCGTCGGTCAGGTGGCCCAGCACGCCTCGTTCGGCTGGGCGTTTGTGGTCAGCGGCATCATCCTGGCCCTGGCGGCGGTGGGCTGGATGTTCGCGCCCGAAACCCGCGGCAGGCCGCCCGCAGAGCCGACACCGGCGCGCGCGCTCGGTCCGGAGGCCGGCGGCGAGGTGCCGTGACCAGCCGTTTTGAACGCTTCTCGCAGGTGGTGTAGCTTCGATGAGCACAACTTCACGGGGCTATGGCGCAGCTGGTAGCGCACCACACTGGCAGTGTGGGGGTCAGGGGTTCGAGTCCCCTTAGCTCCACTTATTTCCGCAGTTCAGAGTGCTCGTAGGCCGCGCAGGGTCCTTTCGAGCAGTTCGCGTCGGTCGTCGATTGCCATCGCGTCACCGGGGGTGGCGTGCACCCGCAAATAGCCCTGTGTCACCAGGTCGTCGACCAGGAACCTCGTCGCACCAAGCGGCAAGGACAGGCGAGCGGCGATCTCTGCGACCGAGGTGCTGTGCACGCACCACGTCAGGATCTGGCCCCGCACATCGTTTCTCGGCCAGCGCGGCGGCTTCGCTGTGGTCTTCAGCGCTTCGACCGGAGCCTCGAGTGGCAGTTCGACACCAGAATCGATACGGCCTGCCGTCAGCGTGTGCGGCCGGGCCGGGCTCGCCTCGTCCGCGGCTTCCGGTTCTGTGAACCAGTCATCGATCGGTTCGCCCTTGCCGTCCGACGGCTGATGCGCGTCGGCATGCTTCCCGCGGACACGTGGCGAACTATGCGGCATGTTGTAGTTCTGCAAGAACCACAAGGTCTGGTCTGCGTGCACCGATGCGCGCACCTCGTTAGAGACGACCTTGAGCACGGTGCGGTCGGTGTCGATGACGAATGTGGTCCGTCTGACGGGCAGCAGCCGGGCGAGAAAGCCGCGGCGCCGAGTGTGTCGGCCATGCCGGCCCGTCTCACGCGCCACGACGGATCGATGCAGCTTGGCGAACCTGCCTCGGCGGACCCCGAACAGCTCGGACACCACGCCGTCCTCGTCGGAGAGCAGCGGATAGTCGAACGAGCGCTGTTGAGCGAAGTGGGCCTGCCTGTCGACAGTGTCGGTGCTGATGCCGACCCGATGGGCGCCCACCGCTGCGAATTCGCTACTCAGGTCCCGAAAATGACAAGCCTGGGCTGTACAGATCGGTGAGGACGCTATTGGGAAGAAGAACAGCACAACCGGGCCATCGGAAAGAAGCGCGGACAGCGTCCGAGGCCGACCGGTGTGATCGTACAGAGTGAAATCAGGCGCCTTGTCGCCCGCGAGCATCGGCAAAGACTAACGCGGGAAGCTCTGCGCGACGCGCGACTCGGATAATTCGGTCATCGCCGAACAGCTACTCGGTCCTCATCTCCTCGGCGTCGAAGTAGTGGACGGCGAAACGGAACGCCCAGCTCGTCTCGATCTTCTCGGTCGCGAGGCCACCTATCGCGCGGGTCATTGCGAGCAGCGCGGCAGGCGACACAATCATGATCAATCGCTTAGCACGTCGTTAAGGATCCGACACACGATCCGAAAGAGCGGGACGATTACAGTTACCGCGCTGGGCAATCCAGATAGGTTGCTGGACTTCGCATTTTGGGCCACGATTGTTGCCGAGGTGGGTGGTTAGTGGCTCGTTAGCACGGCCATTCCGACGCAGACCAGCCGCGACCGTAGCGCCCGAGACGATCTAGTCGAGGCAGTCTGGGTGTGGCTGATCCGCGGTGGTGCGTCCCACGCCGCCGAACTCGTTGACGCCGTCAAACCCTTCCCGTTTCCGCAGGTCATTTCGCGTGCTCTCGCGTCGTTTCCGTCGCGGATATCTGAGTTTGCGCAGGTCGACGCACTTTTGATCAGGGGTTCGAGTCCCCTTAGCTCCACCCGAGATAACTGCAGTTCCTCAACTCACGTCAACATCGCGGTCAACAAACCGCCGAAGATGCGGGCCTACTGCGTCGGTTCGCCCCGGTCGCGCAGAGACGGCAACGAGTACTTCATCTATCGGCTACACGGCAAACAGATCAACGCCTCCTTCAGCGACTTTAAGCCAGCTAAGAAGTTCTCCATGACTTGAGCTACACCAAAACGACGCGGCGCTAGCTAGATACCAGCGGCCATCCCGATGAGGGTCGCCCGCTTCATCAGTGTCCTTACAGGGCAGTTAGTTCTTTGCCGGTGAAGTACCTGGAGTGGGTGCGCTCAAGGGCTTCTCTGGACTTGCTAAACAGTGCCGCGATCTCGACAGCCTCGTCAGTTCGGGTCGACTCCAGCTTCAAGCGATACTCCATCGCTTCATGAGGCGAGGCAAACTCCGTGACACGACGGTCACGAGTATGACGGTTGAACTCGACCACGAACGACGGCATTTGCTGGACTCTTTCCCCTGTACTACCCACAACATTACCCGTTCTATTCGAGACCACGTATCACGTCGTCGAAGTCCTTCAGGATCTTCGCCCTGGGTGTGAGCAGCGCCTCATGTTGGCTGCGTAGCCGCTTAAGCTTGCCCCGACCGGTCTCTACCTGCAACTTGCGCCGCACGTCATCAAGATTTGCCTCGTACTCGGCGATGGCCTTCGACATCGAGTGCATCTCTTTGACGAAGTCACGTACTAACGGATCGTCGTGCTCGACGCCATAGCGTATTCCGCGGCCAGCGAAATCGCCGAGGCGTTCGTAGACGTTAGCCCACGCACTCTGCAGGACAGTGCGTATCTGTATTTCGACGCGCCCGGCGGGACACCGAAGCCACAGGTGAACCGCCCTGTAGCCCGAGTGCGGATTCTCGCGAAGATCACGAACCAAGTTGTCAGTCACACCGAAGTGGTCTGCGACCTCATGACCTAGCTGCGTCTGCTGTGTCAGCGTTAGGTCGGCGTCGATGCGGACGCCTGAGAGGTCCTGGACGTCGGCCAATGAGAATGTCTCTCTCTCGAGCTTCTGGACCAAAGTATCGAGAGTTTTGGGTCGGGCGCTTATGTCGAAGTTGTCGGGGGCCAAGGTTATCCACGCCTTCTCGGCGATACGGGAGGCGACCTCGCTGGCCAATTCGTTGTGCCAGTGCATGACCTCGCTGTATTGCGGGCAGCCTTCAGGTATATCTCCCTCATCGACGAGTGCCTCGCCGAGTTTTTTGAGGGAGTTCCTTGACCACGAAGGCTTTTCGTTCAGATTCACTGCTGAGGATTACCGCCCATCTGCCGACTCGTCCAGTGAGAGAGTTCGATGCGCCACACGCATACCTCCTCCGCTTAGTTCGTGAACTGCACACCGGATGACGGCAAGCTGTCGCCGTTCGGCCTCGACGCGGTAATCACCCATATCCCGAGCCTATGGGTTCGTTGAACAGGGGCCCACGCATACTGGCCTCCAGCAGAACGGCGACCAGGCCGCTGCAATCACTGCCTGGCCGAAGTCATGGTTCCACCCAGCGTCGTGTCCAGACTGACCGGCCAGTGTCTGGACAGAATCCGGTGAAGCGCGGACCCGCGTCTGCCATGCAGGGCTATGGCCGCAAATAGCACCGACTCGACTGATCCCAGATTGTGTGGTCGAGGGTGAACACGTCCCAACCCTTGGCGCGCACAGCGGCACGTACCAACGCAGCGGCCTTCCCAACTGCGCCTGCGCCCTTAGCCACGCTCAGTGCTTTCTTGGCGCAGCGACTGACCATCCGGTCCGGCTTCACGCCGACAATCAAGTCGGCATAGCGCACAAATACGCTTTGCAGGTCACGGGAGTTGGACATAACAGTTCGAAAACCCCTCAGCGCCACTGGAATCAACACTCAAGGGCTGCGTTCGTCATTCAGCTGCAATGAGGGCGATCGCTTCGTGCAAACCGCGCGTTGCCAGTTGGTCGGCCAGTTCGTTGTCGGCGACACCCGCGTGGCCCTTCACCCAGAACCACTCGACCCGGTGCCGGGCGCAGGCCGCTTGGAGTCGCTGCCACAGGTCGACGTTCTTCACCGGTTGCTTCGCTGCGGTCATCCAGCCGCTGCGCTCCCAGCCGAGAATCCACTTGGTGATGCCGTTCCGGACATAGGTGCTGTCGGTGTAGAGGTGCACTGCCACCGGTCGGGTGAGAGCCTCCAGCGCCATGATCGGCGCCATCAGCTCCATCCGGTTGTTGCTTGTCTGGCCGGACTCGCCACCGAACATCTCGCGGACATGCTGACGTTGGCGCAGCACCGCCCCCCAGCCGCCAGGCCCGGGGTTGGGTCTGCAGCCACCATCGGTGTGGATGACTACTAGATCCTTGATGGAGTCGTCCATCGGCTCAGTCACCCCGTGCCTGCCGGAGCAGTCGCACGGCCTTCGGCCCGACACCGTGAAGGGTGAGGAGGCCGTCGAGATCCGCGGGCAAGTCTGCGATGGCGCGGTAACCGGCGTCGAGGAGTGCGCCCGTCGTGGGCCGTCCGATCCGAACACCATCGAAGACGGCGCCGCGATCCTCGACCATGCGCCGAGGATAGGCACTGCATCGAGCGATCGGCCTCACGACGCGCGAACCCGTACCCACGTTGATCTCGACCCGCCGAGAGTTGCACCGCTGAATTTGGTGCTCTTGGCACGGGTGAAGGCCCCTTATTCTGGACCGGTCGAAGTTTGCTCAGCACCCAGGAGGGTCCGGTGTCGGGGTGGTTTCGCGTCGTTCCTGAAGACCTGCAAGTGTCGGCGGCCACGGTGGACGTGCACGCCGATGACGTGCAGATAAGGCATACGACGTCAGATGGCCGTATCGAGGCCGCCCAACGCGGCTTGCCAACCGCATCATTGGCAGCACTGGGTACCAAGGTCGCGAAGTGGCAGGCCGATACCGCGACGATGTTTGGCCGCATGGTCGACCACAGCGCCGGCCTGCGTGCCGGTGCGAGCCTTTATCAACAGACGGACAACGACGCCGCCAGTGAGATCGACTCGGCCGCAGCGGCCATCAGTCCTGACGACATGGGTCTGTAAGTAACGCCGTCCGTGACCATTTCCGTCGAAGAGATCGACCGCTGGAACGCCGGCGATGTCCGCGAGGTGTTCAACGCCACCCGCAGCCGGGCAGAAGCCGCCTTCGAGGCAGCCAACGGTATCGCCCAGCTGCCGGCATTCGGCACGTGGGGCGGCGAGGCGTCGGAAGCGGCCAAGGAAGCAATTGGCCAGACGCGCAAGGACTTAGACGCACACGGCAATGAAGCGCTGGCCGTCGCGCAAGCCGCCCGCAAGGCTGCTGACGACATTGAGCAGGTCAAGTCAGATCTGGCGCAACTCAAGGCCGACGCCGCGGGCGCGGGATTTGAGATCGACCCCGTGGGCAACGAGGTGCTGCCCGGCCCGGCGCTTCAGGGTGACATGCTGGAAATGCTTGCAGCGGAAGGCAAGCGCGAGGAGTTGCAGGCGCGGCTGGACGCGATTGTGGCCGAGGCTGCTCGGGTCGATCAGCAGCTGGCCAGTGCTATCGACATGGCCACCGGTGAGGCGCCGATTCCGGAGTCCCCGCATACCAATGATCCTGTGCTCCAGGACATCTTGTCGCGGCCGCTGCCCGAAGACCCCAAGCAGTTTCACGACATGTGGGAATCGTTGTCAGACGAGCAGAAAGAGTTCCTCTATGGCCAGGACCACAACATCGGCAACCATCCGGGGATGCCGTTCGACGACAAGGACGTCTATAACCAACGGCACCTGACCGAGCTGATCCAGACGACACAAACCGACGTCGACCGGATGCAGCAGCGGTTCGACGAACTGGCGCAGCGCGTCTATATGGGCGACACCAGCGCCGCGACGGGGAATGAACTGGCTGCGCTGGGGCCGCAGTTGACGGCGGCCCGGCACAACCTCGATGGCTACAAATCCGTGCAGAGTTCGCTAAATCCACCGGTCGATCCACAGAGTCCCTATGCCAAGGTGCCGCGAATGCTGGGCTTCATTGACGACCAGGGCCACGCGGCCGTGTCGATCGGCAATCCGGACACGGCCACACGCAACGCCATCCTCGTCCCTGGGACAGGTCAAGACTTGGCGCGCTTCGATGCGAGCAACAACAAGGCGCTCAGCATGTTTGACGCGGCCATGCAGGCAGACAAGAGCCTGGAAGGGAAGCTCGCCGTAACCACCTGGATGGGATATGACCGGCCCATGGACCTGATGGAAGCTGCGTTCCCAGGCCGTGCCGAAAGCGGCGGCGCGGCGCTCGACACATACCTGGACGGCATGCACGCCTCGCACCAGGGGACACCAGCCATCGATACCGTGATCGGCCACAGCTACGGATCGACGCTCGTCGGCGGGGCCGCGACCGGCGACAACCAGCTTGCTGCCGATAATGTCATCGCGGTTGGCAGCCCTGGCATGCTGGTGGACGCCGCAGGGGACCTCAACTTGGATTCGGGATCAAAGGTGTTTTCCATGACAGCCCGCAATGACATCATCAGTCTGGCTACCGATATGACGCTCGGCGCGGATCCTTTCACCGAGGCTTTCGGCGGGACACGGCTCTGGGCCAACCCCGGTCCGAGCTGGGACCCGACAGGATTGATCGGAGACGTCGCAGCGCACAGCAGCTACTGGGATCCGGGCAATCCTGCACTGGCCAACATGGGGGCCATCATCGCCGGAAGGCCACCGCTGCAGATCGTTACGCCGGATGGAGTGGTGACGGGTCCATGACTGTGCTTACGCGTCTTAGCGCATCACGATTCGCCACGCTCGCTGTGCTGCTCATGCTGTGCCTGCCGGTCGCCGGGTGTGGCAATGACGGCGATCTCGGATCACCGACGCCGTCGGGCGCCACGGATATTGGAGGACCGCCGATGACCTCGCAGCCACCCCCACCGCCGGGCTGGAATCCCAAAGAGGTTGTGCCCCAAAGTCAGCAAGAGGCACAGGACAAAATCGCCGGCTATCTGCAGCGCATGTTGGATGCCCTGCCCACTGGCACGATGTATGACACTGGTCGTTACTCCGGCGGGGGCCACAACAGCTCCTGCGATGACAACTACACGGGGCCAGGCAAGCCCCCCACTCACTTCACCACAACCGGAGATCTCACCTTTCCACCAGGCAGCGATCTGCCCGCGATGATCGCCAAGACGGGGGAGATCTGGCGCAGCTGGGGCTGGCACGTCTATGAGCGCGACGGTTTTGAGAAGCCGAATCAGTTCGGCTATGCGCCCGACGGCTACCGGCTTCAGATCGTCGCGGCCTACCCGCCCGACTATCCGCCGACCGTAGTCGCGACATCGCCCTGTTTCCCAGGCGACATCGCGCGCGACGACATCGCGTTTCCAGCTGTCCTCAGGGCCAGTTGACCTCCTGACGCGATTCCCACGCGCGTAGGTGCATTCGGGCGACGAAGCTGCTGATGTAGCTGAAGTCCGCATGCTCTGGAAGGTCGGCCTCGTCGGTGGCGCGCTGCAGGTCGGCAGTGAGCGCGTCGAGATGCGCTAGCACGTCGGCCTTTTCGTACTTTCCCGTGCGGACGTCGAGGAGATAGCTGCGGGCGTCCTGCGGCATCGGCAACGTAATGGCGCCGTCCTGCATGAGTTCGATGCCCTGCATCGCCAGCCGCAGGGCATGGTAGGCGAACTTGGTGTCGAAGCCGTACTGCGCGACCAACTCAGGGCGGTTCGCATGCTGCGATGAAGCATCGGTCACCCGCGCGCGCTGCCGCTTCAGGTAGCCCTCGAACCGCAGGCCGCACTGCTTCGAGACGAACATCGCGCGGGAGCGCCGCAAATCCTGGCCCAGATCATTGTTGATGCGGAGCATGTCGGGCGGGCTGAACAGGATCATCAACACCGTCGGGTTTCCCTGGCCTGCCAGCCGCGCGTACTTCCGCAGGCTGTAGATGGTGCGGTCGATGTCTCCCGGTCCCGACCGTGCTCCGACGGGCTGTGTGCGGAACTCGTACTGCTCGAAGAGGTGGCTGGTCGACGCCTTGACGCCGAGCGCCGCCTCGGGCGGCGGGATACAGACGCCCATTTCGTCGATGTCGTCGGCTGCAGCGACGGTGACGCCGTGCATCGTGGACCCGACCTCGGAGAGCAGGATCGTGCCCTGCTCAGCGATTGCGCGGTGCCAATCAGTGGAATGCGGGGTTTTGAACACTGCTGCGGCCATGCGGTCAGTAAGCCCGGGCGATGTAAGCGAGCGCGCCTGAGTCGTCGTCGCTCTCGGGCAGTGATCCGTCGGGCAACTGGAGGCACCGCACCGTGAGACCGCTGGCGGCGAGGTCCTGCTCTCCTGAAACGCCGACCAACTCCCACGGCAACCG